>JBGPOC010000027.1:0-12785 GCA_041487825.1 Candidatus Dormibacteraceae bacterium
GATTAAGGATGAGAGGGAACCCGGATGGTTCCCCTCATCGCCGGGCGCTTCGCTCCCGGCTGCTCTCCTTCCGGTATATCGATGGGATTTATTTAGGAAGAGTCTCTCCTGGCCACGATTGGGTGCAGTCAGGACAAAGTCATGGCCGGGGGGACCCCGGCCAACCCTGCCACGCTGGTGAGGATCAGCTGGACGGCGCGGGGGGAGATAGACTCGCGGCTCGTGCTTGATCACCCGGAGTCGGGACGGTGGGGGCGCGCTGCATTGCTGGCGGCGCTGGTGTTGGTCGTGTCGGGCTGCGCCGCTGTGGGTCAGCCGCAGGCGTCGCCTTCGCAATCTCCCGCATCGCCGTCTCCGTCACCGATTGCTTTGCCGCTGGTGATCACGAGCGCCGCCTTCCATTCCGGCGAGGTGGGCGTCGGGTACGCGCCCGTGAGCCTCGCCGCGACGGGCGGTGTCACGCCCTACACGTGGACCATCAGCGCGGGCGCCCTACCGGGAGGGCTGACCCTCTCCTCGGGAGGCTCTGCAGCAGGCAGCCCCACGCACGCCGGCACGTTCCACTTCACGGTACAGGTCGCGGATTCCGCCGGTGCCAAGGCGACCGGGCGGAAGTCGATCGGCATCTTCGCGGCGCTGAAGCTCAGCTTGTTCCCGGCCTGCGTACCACATTGCTCGGTCGAGATTGGCTGCGCCTCCGTGTGCGGCAGATTCGGTGGCGTGAGCGGTGGTTCGGCGCCGTATCGGTTCGTCTTGGCGGGAGGTTACATCCCCACCGGCACTGCCCTATCAGGCATGTCGCTCGCAGGAACGTTTGCCGGGTCTCCAAGCCGCTGGCAATTCACGGTCGCGGTCACCGATGCGCTGGGCGTGACGAGGACGATCACCCCGACCTTTTACGTGTTCGCTCACATCAGCCTTGCCAACACCACGTGCTCCAAGGTCAGCACGACGTGCACGTTGAGGTACACGGGAGGAGTCCCGGGCAGGCTGCCCTCCGTCAAAGGCACGGCCTGGACGACGTTCGACTGCATCTTGACGAAACTGCCTGCCGTCTGCGCTCCAGAACCGGCCTTCACCTACACCGTCACCACCGGTGTGGTGACCATCACTGTCACGGACTCTCCCAGTTGGCTGCCAACCACCGGAACGGTCAGCCTGCTCATAACCGCCAGGGACCTGTGCGCGGCCAACACCTATTGCTCGTCGAAGGCCACTCTGACCCTGGCCTAGCTCGGTTCGGAGCACTTGTTCTCAGCCACTTCTAAGGTTCAAGGCATAACCTAGGGTCCAGCGGGGTAGTTATTAGGTTGGGCAGTAGCTCTCAACCGTATTAAGAGGATGAAGTGGCAAAAACGATCGATCTCGAGCTGACCCGGGCCGAAGTGGAGGTTCTGGAGCTGGAAGCGCGCCTGCGGGTGGTCCCCATGAACGACAACCAGCTCTCCGACGCCCTTAAGTTTGCCCTGCTGGCCAAGAAGGAGCGGCTCGCCAAGCTGCGAACACTTCATGCGGCCGCCAACCGGCCCAAGGATGCGGCCGACGCCGCCGCCCAGGCTAAGAAGCCGAGCCCGCTTCACGCCGGCCGAAGGGCGCCGCTGAAGCGCTCCGTTCCGCAGCGGTCCAAGGCCAAATCGGGCAAGTAATCGGGTAAGTAGCCCGGACGCCTTAGGCGCCCGAGGCTCGGCCGGCGCCGATCCGGCAGCACGCCCGCTATGGTGGGTCGTGCATTGGCGAGCGATACGACTCCCCCGGACGCGCCCGGCGCCGACTCGCTGTTCGGGGCAGCGTCAACGAGCTGGGCAGCCGAACGGCAACCGGGCCTCGTCAGCTCGTGGCGCCTGCCCCTCATCAACAGCATCGCCGCGGTCCTGATCATCGGAGCGGTCGCCGTCCGCCTCTGGGAGGCAAACCTGCCGGGAGTGGTGCTCAAAGAGGAGGCCGCGCTGATCGGCGCGGGGATCGTATACGGCGCGGTCGCGGTGGTGATCCGGACGTCTCACTTTTCCTCGCTTGTCTCCGTGCAGCTCGGCCTGATGGCCTGCAACGCGCTGTTCGCGGTCGCTGCCCTGGGCGTGGCGGGACCGTCGTTGGGCAACGACCTGATGCCCCTTTCGGCCGCGCTGTTCGCCACCATGCTTCTTTTCTTCGACCTCGGGTTTCTGACCCGGCACTTCCCCTACGTGATCGCCGTCGCCGTGGTGGGCCTGGGCGTCCTGTGGATCGAAGCGGCGCTCGTTGTCCACGCCTCGACCGGTGAGGTGGTCACGTGGGCCCTCATCCTGCTCGGGCTGGTCGTGCTGGCGTCCGTCACCCACCGTGCCGTCGCCCGCAACCTCACGATGCAGGCCGAGCGGCAGGGCTCACTCCTGCACGCGATCAGCGACATCGGCGAGGGATTGGTCATCACCGAGAACGGCCGGTTCGTCGCGGGCAACGCCGCCTACCTGACGCTCACCGGCTACACCGCGGCCGAGCTTGCCGCCCTCCCGTCCCTGATCGAGCTGGCGCCCGAAGACGAGCGGCAGCGGCTGTCCGATCAGCTGGCCCGCAGGCTCGCAGGCGGCGAAGCGCCTTTCCGTTACGAGTCGGCACTCATCACCAAAGACGGCAGCCGCGTCCAGGTCGAGACCGCGGTCCGCAGCCTAAGCGCCGAAGGCCATCACCGGCTGCTCGCCCTCGTTCACGACATCACCGAAAGGCATCGCTCGGAGGTCTCCGAGCGTGACAGCGAAAGGCGCTTCCGAACGCTGTTCGACCAGGCGCAGGCGGGTATGGCGTTTGCCGGCCTGGACGGGCGGATCTTCTCGGTCAACCCGGCTTTCGCCCAGTGGCTGGGGTACACGGAAACAGAGCTGCGCAGCCTGTCCATCCTGGACATCACGCACCCCGATGACGTCGCCGCGACGCAGGATGCCTGGCGCCGCATGATCGCGGGAGAGGCGCCCGGCCTCCGTTTCGACAAGCGCTTCATCCGCAGAGACGGGCAGGCGCTGTGGGCGGACGTGAACGTGCGGATGGTGCGGGACGAATCGGGCCAGCCGCGCCACTTCCAGACCGTGGCCGTCGACATCGGAGAGCGGAAGCGGAACGAGGTGCTGCAGGCGGCGCGGTTCGCCGTCACACACGCGCTCGTCACCTCCCCGGGTTGGGACAAGGGGGCTCCCGACGTCCTGCAGGGGCTGTGCCAGACCCTCGACTGGGAACTCGCGGAGTACTGGGAGGTGGACCCTCCTCGAGAGGCCATGCACTTCGTCACCTCGTGGAAGCGCCCCGGGCGGGACACCTCGGTGTACGAATCCACCGCTGCCTCGACCACGTATCGGCGAGGTGAGGGGCTGGCGGGCCGGGTTTGGGCGACCGGAGCCCCGGTCTCGGTGGCCGACCTTGCCGACGACGGCTCGGAGCGGTCGCGCGCTGCGCTCGCGAGCGGACTGCACGGAATCGTCGGCTTTCCGGTTCGCAGCGGACGCCGGGTGATCGGGATGATCTCGCTGCACACGTGGGCGCCGCGGGAGCTCGACGAGGGTCTCCTGGCGGTCATGAACGACGTCGGGTCGCAGATCGGTGAGTTCGTCGAGCGCAAGCGTGCCGAGGTGGCTCTGCAGGACAGCGAGAAGCGGATGCGCTCGGTGCTCGACAACGTTTCGGACGGGCTGGCCACCATCGACCAGGCCGGCGTCATCGAGTCGGCCAACCCCGCGGTGGTGAAGCTCTTCGGCTACGAGGAGAAGGAACTGATCGGGCAGCCCGCCGACATCCTCATCGCCACCACACACCGCAGCGCTTTCACGAACTACCTGCAGCACCGACTCAAGCTGGACATACCGATCAGCGCCGCGCACGAGTCTATGGGTAAGCGCAAGGGTGGGAGCCTTTTCCCGCTCGAGTTCGTGGTCAGCGCAATGCAGGTCGGGTCGCGCCACCTCTTCATCGCGACCATGCGCGACATCTCCGAACGCAAGGCCCAGACCGACGCCCTTGAGTACCAGGCCCTGCACGATGCCTTGACCGGCCTGCCGAACCGGAGCCTCTTCGGCGACCGGCTCCGCCAGGCTCTGCTTTCCGCGAGGCGCAACCAGAACATGTTCGGAGTGCTGCTGCTCGACCTCGATCGGTTCAAGGACATCAACGATGCGCTCGGCCATGATCGCGGCGACACTCTGCTGCAGGAGGTCACCGCGCGCCTGCGCGGCGTGCTGCGGGCGACCGACACCATTGCGCGGTTGGGCGGTGACGAGTTCGCCGTGCTCACCACCGACGCCAAGCACCCCGACGACGTCGTCGCGACGGCTCGCAAGATTCTCAGTGCGCTGGAGGGACCGTTCGCGATCGCCGACCAGATGGTCGAGACGGGCGCGTCGATAGGCATCGCGCTGTACCCGGTGCACGGCGACGATCCCACGACGCTCCTGCGTCGCGCCGATGTCGCCATGTACGTCGCGAAGCGATCCGGGGGCGGGCACGCCGTGTATGCGCCTGAGCACGAGGCGCAGACGCTGCGCCGCTCGGGCCTGGGCGGCGAGCTGCGCCGGGCGATCCCCCAGGGCGAGCTGATGCTTCAGTACCAGCCGCAGGCGACGCTCGCGACCGGCGCGATCCAATGCGTGGAGGCGCTCGTGCGCTGGAACCATCCACGTGAAGGCATCATGCCTCCCGATCGGTTCCTTCCCATGGCCGAGGAGATGGGCATCATCCACCCGCTCACCGCCTGGTCACTGGACACTGCGCTCGGTCAGCTGCGGAAGTGGCTGACCGCCGGGTTGGACCTGTCGATCTCCGTGAACGTCTCACCCCGGTGCATCGAGGACCACTCGTTGGAGGAGATGGTCGCTCGCGCTCTCGACGCGTCGAAGGTGGAACCCCACCGGGTCACGCTCGAGATCACGGAGGCCGTGGCCATGGCAGCGGCCGCGGCAAAGTCACTCGCCAGGCTCAGCGAGATGGGGATCCGGCTGTCCCTGGATGACTTCGGGACCGGCTACTCGTCGCTCCTGTACCTGATGCGGCTGCCGCTGGACGAGATCAAGATCGACCGATCCTTCGTGTCAGGTCTCGCGACCGACCCCGACTCGGGCGCCATAGTGCGGTCCGCGGTGGGGCTCGGCCACAACCTCGGTCTGCGCGTCGTGGCCGAGGGTCTTCAGGACCGCGCTGCGGAGACGATTCTGCTCGAGGCCGGCTGCGATGCCGCGCAGGGATTCCTGATCGGCCGGCCGATGGACGAGTCGGAGGCCACGGCGTTCCTCACCGAGCACTCGGGCCTCGCGGGCAACCTCGCCGGGGCCTCAGGCGAGGTCGCCGCGGCCGCCGAGCAAGGACATCCGGTAGATCTCGAGTCGGCCTGAGCGCCCGCGAACAGCGGACTGCGTGGTCAGCTCGCTCTGCACCATGTTCGCCATGGCGTGATAGACAGCGCCGGTCATCAGCACCTCGCCCGGGCCGGCGTGGGCGACCAGCCTGGCGGCCACGTTGACTGCGTCGCCCAGCACGCCTAGCTCGGACCGTTCGGCCGAGCCGACGGCGCCGATCACGACAGGTCCCGTCGCGATGCCGACTCCGACCTCGAGGCGAAATCCCCAATCGGCCGCCAAGCGCCGGTTCAAGGCTTCGTTGGCTCCGATCAAGCCGATCGCGGCGGCCATCGCCCGATCCACGTGATCGGCCTGGTGGCCGCTGGCGCCGAAGGTGGCCATGACCCCGTCGCCGACGAACTTCTCGACCACGCCGCCGCAAATTGCGATCGAGCGAAGTACCTTCTTCAGGTGCGCGTTGAGCACCTCGAGCAGGCCGGCGGGGTCGTGCGCGAATCTCTCCGTCAGGCGGGTAAAACCCCGGATGTCCGTGAAAAGGATGGAGGCGTTCCAAAGGACGGGCATCGGGATGCTGGGCCAGGCGTGCGCACCGGGGTCGCGAGCCTCGTACAGCTGCCTCAGATGGAGCAGGCGTAGGAGGTCGTCCGCGTGATCGGGCAACGGTCGTCCGGCATCCTCGAGTGAGATCAACTTGCCACCAGCTCCGGCACCAGAGAGTTGGCGATCAGGTTCGCGGCCGCTTCGGCCATTCCAGGCCCCTTGCGCAGCACTCCGGTAACACCCGCCTGCTGAAGAGAAAGGGTCTCGGCGGCATCGAGGTCCTTCAGGGTGATGACCACGACCGGGAGGCCCGCTCCGTGCGTCGACCGCAGGTCGTGTAGAAAAGCCTCACCCTGGCGCCCCGGGAGAAGCAGGTCAAGGACGACGGCGCGTGCCCTTCTCTTGGTCATCAGGCGTTCGGCCGTCTCTGCATCCGCTGCCCAGATCGAGCTCAGGCCCCTGGCGGTCAGCTCTGCCTGCAGGAGGTGGGCGAAACCGGCATCGTCCTCGACCACGAGGACATCTCCGGTTTGGGCTTGCTCGCGAACCATCGGGAGGCTGAAGTGGAAGCGGGCACCCTTGCCGGCTCCGTCGGAGCTTGCGCCGATCTTGCCACCGTGGTTCTCGATGATGTTCTTGCAGATGGCGAGGCCGAGCCCGGTGCCCTTGATCCCCTGCCGGTCTGGCGAGTCGACGCGGTAGAACTTGCGAAAGAGCTGGGTCAGAGCATCGGCAGGTATCCCCAGGCCCTTGTCCTGAACGTAGACCTCGACCATTCCGTCGCTGACTTCAGCGCCGACGGTGATCGAACCGCCGGTGGGGGAGTACTTGCGTGCGTTCGCGAGCAGGTTCGCGACCACGCGGAAGATCGAGTCGCTGTCGACTCGAACCAGTGGCAGGTCCTTCGGCAAACGGGTTTCGATCCGTGCGCCGTCGGCGTCGCCGATCAGGTCGACGGCGCGGCCGATCAGCGCGATGAGGTCCGCAGGCGCGAAGCGCATCGCTGCATGGCCGCCCTCGAGGCGCCTGAGATCCAGGAAGTCGTTGATGAGCGCGGTCAGGCGGTGCCCCTCCTGGAGCATGACCCTGAGGTAGTCCCTTCGCTGGTCAGGGGTGACCTCGCGGGTGGCCATCAGCTCTGTGAAACCAACGATGCTGGCCAGCGGTGTGCGGAGCTCGTGGCTGACCATTGACACCATCTCGTCCTTGGCGCGGGCCAGCTCCGCGTTGCTCTCCGAGCGCGCCTGCGACTGATGGAGCTCGAGCTCGAGTCGTTGGCTCTCGGTGAGGTCCTCGGCCAGCACGAATCGGGCATCGTGATCGGCGAAGGTGAGCGCGTGCGACGTGAGCAGGACCTGAACGATCGATCCGTCCTTGTGCAGGTGGCGCCACGGGCCCGACTTGTCCGCCTGCAGCAGCGACTTCCCGACGTACTCGAGAAGCTTGGGAACGTCTTGCGGCGGCCGAATGTCCTTGATGGTCATGGCAAGAAACTCAGTGCGCGAGTAGCCATACCTTTCAATCGCGGCATCGTTCACATGGAGGAACCCGAGCGTTTTGACGTCGTACAGCCACATCGGCTGAGGATGGCCTTCGAAGAGCATGCGGTAGTTGCGCTCCGAGTCCAGGGCCTTCAACTCGCTGCTGAGCCGATCGTCGAGCTCATGTTTCACCGTCGCCATGAGCCGGTCGAAGTCCTCGGCGAGAGCCGTGATCTCCGACGCGCCGGATCCGACGGTGGTCCTCGCTGATTCACCTGGCGACGAAGCGCGCAAGACTTGGCTCAGTCGCCGAATCGGCGCTGCGACTCGCTCGTACACGACGAAGCCCGCGAGCAGCATGATGCCGACTCCCGCCACGATGATGACGAGGAAACGGTTGGCGGAAAGGTCGGCTGCCGCCATCGCACCGGCCTCGTCCGCGCCCGCATAGACCAGCCATGGAGTCGATGCGACCGCGCTCCAGCCGTAGAGGCGTGTAGTGCCCTCGAGGTCGGTGCGCTCGACCTGGCCGCCGGAATTGCCGGTGAAGGCCGTGCCCGCAACCGTCGCCCCGACCCAGCGCTCGGGTTGGAGTGAGCGGGCCAGGACCGCCCTGCTGTCCGTCGTCGTAACCAGGAACTCCAGCTGACGCGCACCGGCCAGGTTCGCGGCGAGGTTGACGCCGACCGGAGCCAGGGCCACGACGGCGACCACGGCGCCAAGTCCTCCTGGGACAGGGCTGGCGACAACCGCGGAGATCTCGCCCGTTACGGGGTCGAGGAATGGGGCCGCCGTCACCCGGCTGCGCAGGGCCGCTGCCAGCCAGTTGACCGCGCCATAAACAGCTCCGGAATGAGGCCGTGCCTCGGACGAACACACCACCGATCCGTCAGGGCTGATGATGTCGAGGCGTCCCGTCGAAAAGACGCCGCCGCCCGGAAAGGTCAGCGCGCAGGACTCGGTTGACGAATGGAGGGCGGCAGAGCTGTGTGGACTCGCCGCCAGGGTGGCGGTGGTCTGCTCGAGAAGAGTGAGATCGCTCGTGATCTCGGTCGCACCGGCCCGAGCGCCGAATTCGGCATCGGCGACCGCAGCCTGCCGCGCGTCCTGTTCCGAGAGGCTCCGAACCGTGAATGCGGCCACGGCGGCCACGGCTACGAGGGCCACCACGAACAGCGCCATGTAATGCCGCATCGACCAGCTCCGAAGACCAGCTCTATGCCTGGTCCCACCCTTCACGTCGTCCCGAGTCATCAGAGCTGGAGCGCTTCTTCTACCCGGGTCAGGAGGTCCAGCGGCGAGAACGGTTTGGTCAGGTAGAAGTCGGCGCCTGCGATCAGGCCCGCCTCCACGTCGCTCTCCTGGGCTTTCGAGGTCAGGAGAATCACTTTGGTGGCGCTGAGGCTCGGGTCAGCCTTGATCAATCGCAGAACCTCAAAGCCGCTCTGCCCCGGCATCTGCACGTCGAGCAGGACCAACGACGGCTTGTGCTTCTGGATCATCGCCCACGCTTCGGCCCCGTCGGTGGCCTCGACGACCTCGTAGTCATCGGATTCGATCGTCGCGTGCACCAGGAGGCGCATGCTCGACTCGTCGTCCGCGATGAGCACGGTCCTCAGGACCTGAAGCGCGGGCGGAGTGCGAGTTCTCATCCCTGCACCGGCTTGCGAGCCAGCGCGTCGGCGATGAGCGCGACGGCGGCCTCCGGGGCGCCTGCCTCCTTGGGCAGGACGGCCATCGTGCCGGACTCGATGAGCGCCGACACGTCTGCGGGCCTGAGGGACCTGGACGTGACCACCACAACCGGCACGTGCATGCCACCCCGAGCGCGCGTTCGATCGAGGAAGTCCTCGCCCTGGAGCCCGGGCAGGATCAGGTCGAGGACGATGGCCCTCGGTGTCAGCCCGACGAGGATGTGCTCGGCGGTCTCCGCGTCGGATGCGCGAATCGCACTCAACCCCTGGGCTGCGAGCTCCGCCTTGATGAGGCTGGCAAACGCGGCGTCGTCATCGATGATGAGGACATCTGTGGATGCCGGGTCCGGTCGCGCGATGGGGAGCGTGAACTTGAAGCAGGCTCCCTTGCCTCGACCGTTCGAGCCGGCCTCGACGGCTCCGCCGTGTGCCTGGATGACCCGCTGGTTGATGGCGAGCCCAATGCCGGCTCCAGGGCCAACCCGACCGGCCGGGCCGCCCCCGCTGTAGAACTTGTGAAACAGGTTGGGAAGCGTCTCGGTATCGATGCCGATGCCGTGGTCCTTGATGTAGATCTCGACCATACCGCCGGTGGCCCGAGCGCCGATCCTGATCGCGCCACCGGCGGGCGAGAATCTTCGGGCGTTCGACAGGAACCTGGCCATCACGTCGAGAATGGCCTCGGCATCCGCCGAAACCAGGGGGAGATGCGCCGGCACCTGCAGAGTGATCGGCATGCGCTCGTCTTTCCCGGCCGCGAGGGCGGCACGTCGCAGCAGCGCGCGCACGTCGACCGGGCCGAAGTCCAGGTGAGAGTGGCCGGCCTCGAAACGCTGCAGCGCGATCGCATTGTTCAAGAGGGCGGTCAGGCGGCGGCCCTCCCGAAGAACCACGCCTGCGTACAGGTGACGCTCGTCGTCGGTCAGCTCGCCCGAGTCGATGAGCTCGGCAAAGCCGACCATGCTTGCCAGCGGTTTGCGCAGAACGTTGCTTCGAAGCGACACCATCTCGTCACCGGCGCGGTCGTGCATGGCGTCGGAGGCGGGGTCGCCGGACCTGATACCCGGATCGGGTCTGGTCATCGCAGTCGATCAACCCGAACCGGCTCCGCGGCCAGAACGATCATTCGCTTGCCTGAATGCACGACGGTGGCGCCCTCCTCGTAGGCCCGCTGCGGCCTTCTGAACACGAGGCAAGCCGTCCAAACGCCGACGATGTACCCGACCGTGAAGACGGCGAAAACTAGGCTCACGAGTCCCACGCCTGAAGGTCTACGCGCAAACGGTCGCGAAGTCGCCATGCCCTGACACTGGCCGCCTACCCTCTATGCGCAGGGTGTGCATACCCGCTCAGCCGATCGGTTGAGCCCTTCAGATCGCCTGGGGTGTTGCGCAACCCATCGATATGCAGGGGTGGATGACCTCTCTTCGGAGGGAGCCTTACCGGGCCCGCCGGCGTATGACTGGAGCATGGCCTCGATGGCAGCGGCACGAGCGGAGTTTTGAGCCTCACCACGCGGAGCGGGATCCGCAGACGGCAGACGATTCTGATCGTGGACGATGAGCCCAACCTGCGTGCTCTCGTGCGCAGCACCGTGGAGTCGCCGTATTACCAGGTGCTCGAGGCTTGCGACGGAGAGGAGGCCTGGACGCTGATCAAGGAGCGAAGCCCGGCCCTCGTGCTGCTCGACATCAAGATGCCGCGCCGATCGGGCTTCGAGGTGCTCAAGGCGATTCGCGCCGATCCACAGCTCAGAGGTACACAGGTGATGATCCTCACCGCGAGCGGCCAGCAGGCCGACATCGACGAGGGAATCCTCGCCGGGGCTGATTACTACCTGACCAAGCCGTTCTCGCCCGTGGATCTCCTCGAACGCGTGTCGGAGGCGATCGGGCAGCGAGTGCCCTCCTGGTAACGCCCCCGAATCCGATTATGGAGACGCCTCGAGGCCTCATCGCCCGGACAGTTCCGTCGGGACGCAAGTCCGCATGGCCACGCGACCCAGGACCCGCGTCTGCACCGGCCGTGGATGCGAGGGTCCAGTTGGGTGAAGCGCTCGCCGCACGCGTCATCGAGATCTCGCGTATGACGGCAGAGGCCGCCGAAGTCGCCGGGCTCTCCGAGCTGGCGACCCGCCGATTCGCGAAACCGATCCGCCACGTGCACAACCTGGCGACCCGCGGCGTGGCGAAGTTCTTGACCACAGGGCAGGGCAGCACCGAAAAGGAGCGCAACTTCATCGGGCGGCTTGGGGTCATGGCCGCCCGGCACGGCCTGTCGGTCGCGGCGGTGACTCGCTCTTACCTTCTGTGGCGGGACACCAACCTACGGGTCCTCGATGAAGAGATCGGCCGTCTGAGCACAAAGCCCGCGGTCGCCGACGATGCACGGGCGATCATCAGGTCGAGCGCTGACACTGGCGTCGTGCGCATGGCGCGCGCATACGACTACCAGATGCATCTCGTCGCGCGCCGCGAGGATGTCGTGACGGTTGCGCTCCGCGACAGTGAAGCTCAGCTTCAGGCCGCGGTTGCGGACATCTCGAGGAAGAACCAGCAGCTGTCGGCGGCGATGGCCGAGATCTCGGACAAGAACGTCCAGCTAACGGGCGTGAACAGGCAGCAATCGGAATTCATCACCAATGTCAGTCACGAGCTGCGAACCCCTCTTTCCGGCATCCTCGGGTACGCCGAGCTTCTGCTGGCCGGGATGGATGGCGAGCTCACCGACGATCAGCGACGCGATGTCGGAGAGGTCCAGGCGAGCGGTCAGGTGTTGCTGATGCTGGTCAACGACATCCTCGACGAATCACAGATCGAGGCTGGAAAGATGCCGCTGAACCGCGCCCGCGTCGATCTGAAGGCCGTTGTCGAATCCGTCTTGGCGACGGTCAGGACGCTTGCCGACTCCAAGAACCTCTACCTCAAGGCCGACATCCAGGAGGGAGCCGCCGTGCTCGGCGACGAGCGGCGGTTGAAGCAGATCCTGACCAACCTCGTCGGCAACGCGATCAAATTCACCGATGCGGGTGGCATCAGCATCAACTGCCTGCCCTGGTCCGGCTTCTGGCGCGTGAGCGTGACGGACACAGGGATCGGTTTGCCGGAGGACAAACGCGAACTGGTCTTCGAACGCTTCAGGCAGCTCGACCCGAGCATCACGAGGCGCTTCGGAGGCACGGGTCTGGGCCTGGCCATAGCCAGGGGCCTGGTGCTCATGCAGGGTGGACAGATGGGTGTCGACTCTGCACCAGGGCTCGGGAGCACGTTCTGGTTCACGATACCTGCGCACTTTCCCCCGGAGCCGGCCCGGCCCCGCTGAGCGGCCTTGCGTCAGCGTGGCAGCACCGCCACGAGGGCGTCGGCGAGCTTGCGCAGGTCGGCCACGAGCGGGTCGGAGGGATCTGAGGTGACCAGGGGCCGGCCGCCGTTGGCGGCGCGGTCAAGGCTGTCCGACCGCTGAACGACGAAGTCCGGCCTGCGGCCGAGAACGGTTGCCGCGGTTCCTGCATCCATCGCGTGGGTGGTGCTGTAGTTGAGGATGAGGCGCACGCGTTGCGCTGGAACGCCCAGCTTTTCGAGCAGGTCCAGGCAGCCACGAGTTGCTTTGAGCGAGGGCAGCGAAGCCGACGTGACCAGGCAGACGAGGTCGCTCGTGTCCAGGGCCGTGAGGATGCGCTCGTTGAAGGATGCCGGCGCGTCGATGAGCACGTACTGGCAGGTCGCGCTCAGGCGGTCGATGGCCAGCTGGATCGC
>JBGPOC010000028.1:0-12537 GCA_041487825.1 Candidatus Dormibacteraceae bacterium
ACGGCTGCTTCGAGCACCTTGGGGTGGGCCATGATCGCGTTCTCGAGATCGACCGACGAGATCCACTCGCCGCCGGACTTGATCACATCCTTGGTGCGGTCGACGATCTGGATGTAGCCCTCAGGGCTGATCTTGGCCACGTCGCCGGTGCGGAACCAACCATCCTCCGTCAGCTTTCCGGGGTCGTAGCCGTTGTGGTAGCCCCGGGCGATCCACGGCCCGCGCACCTGGATCTCGCCGAACGCCACGCCGTCCCAGGGCAGGACCTCGTCGGTCGCGGGGTCCATGATCCGGATCTCCACGCCCGGCACGACGATTCCCTGCGTGAGGCGCTTGGACAGCTCGTCCTCGGGTTTCGTCCCAGAGCGGGGCCGACCCACGCTCCCGAGCGGCGAGGTCTCGGTCATGCCCCAGGCGTGGAGCATGCGAAGGCCGAGGGCGTCCATTGACTCCATCAGCGATCGCGGGACCGCCGATCCGCCGCAGATGACCGTGTGGACCTTGGGCAGGCGCTGACCGGTCTGCTTCAAGAGGGCCGCGGTGTTGATCCAGATCGTCGGAACGCCCGCGAGGACGGTGGCGCCCTCCTGGTCGGCGAGGTCGACGATCGACTTCGCATCACCCATGAAGCGATCTGGGAAGAGGACCTTGCAGCCCGCCATCCCACACGCGTAGGGCAAGCCCCAGCTGTTGGCGTGGAACATCGGGACGATCGGGAACACGACGTCCTTCTCCATCAGGCCCAGGTTGTCTGCCTGGAGCACCCCCATCGTGTGGATGAACTGCGAGCGGTGCGAGTACACGACACCCTTGGGGTTGCCGGTGGTGCCGGACGTGTAGCACATGGCGGCCGCCATGTTCTCCGATAGCTTGGGCCAAGGGTAGGCGTCGGTCTCGGCCTGGAGAAGCGTCTCGTAATCGAGCATCTCGCCTAGGCCGTGATCTCCAAGCGGCGTGCCGTTGTCCATCAGAACGATCTGCTTGACGGTCGGGATCTTGCCGATAAGCGGCTTGAGCAGGGGCAGCAGGGTCTGGTCGATGAACAGAACCTTGTCCTCGGCGTCGTTGATCACGAACTCGAGGTGCTGCGGGAAGAGCCGCAGGTTGAGGGTGTGGAGGACGGCGCCCATGCAGGGGACCGCGTAGTACAGCTCGAGGTGCCGGTAGTTGTTCCAGGCCAGGGTCGCCACCCGTTCGCCGGGCTTGACGCCGAGCCGCTTCAGCGCACCGGCGAGGCGGTTGATGCGGGGGACCATCTGCCCGTTCGTGGTGCGGTGGACGCCCTGCTCCTGCTTGGTGACCACCTCCTTGTGCTGATGCAGTCGCTCCAACCTCCAGAGAACGTGCTGAAGAGAGAGCTCGTAATCCTGCATCAAGCCTTCCACCGCAGGCACCTCCCATCCTTGTTTGTCGGGGATGAAGAAATCGTGAAAGGTCGATGGTAAGCCCGGCGGGCGTAGGATGCACACCCATGGCTCTCTGGGGTCGGGCGGACCTCCACATGCACACGACCGCGAGCGACGGCTGGCCGACGCCCGCCGAGCTCGTCGAGCACGCCACCCGGCGGGCCGCCCTGCACGTCATCGCCGTCACCGATCACGACACGATCGATGGAGCGCTGCACGCCGCGGAATACGCAGCCAAGCGCCGAAGGGTTGAGGTGGTCATCGGCGAGGAGGTCTCCAGCCGTGAAGGCCACATCATCGGCCTGTTCCTGCAGCGTCGAGTCAAACCGGGCATGTCCGCGGCGGCCACGGTGCACGCGATTCACGAACAGGGCGGCCTCGCCATCGCGGCGCATCCTTTCTGGCGGACGTCGCGCCAGGTGAGGAACGGCCCGGTGCACGGGGTCGGCTGGCTCGCGGCCGATCTCGCCTTCGACGGTGTCGAGGTGGAGAACGGGACCCCCGGCTTTTTCGTGTTCAACCAGCTCGCGCACCGCTTGAATCTGGGGCTCGGAGCCGCGGAGCTCGGCTGCTCGGACGCACACATCGTGGACGCGGTCGGGCGTGCGTTCACCGAGTTTCCGGGCACGACGCCGTCGTCGCTGCGAAAGGCGATCGAGAGCGGGACTACTCGCGCTGGTCGCAGTCGCTACCGAGCGGTGGGCCTGGTGCGCTACGCGGCGTGGGGCCTGAACCACCAGCGATACGTCGCCGCCATCTAGCGCGGGGAAGGACTGCGGTCCTCCCCCTGCGAGCCCTCTCCTAGGGGCTCCACACGACGACTGGCAGGCGCCTGGAATTGCACGCTTGGGTGACGGCCGGGATGAACCCGGCCTGCTGGCGAGATTTGGGAACAAATTAGGATGAGGTGGAGCCCGCTTAGCTCAATGGATAGAGCGCCTGACTTCGGATCAGGAGGTTGCGAGTTCGAGTCTTGCAGCGGGTACCAGCGCAGTGCGGCTTCGGTAGAATCCGCCTGCAGTCGGGCGGCTGGCGGAACTGGTAGACGCGCACGTTTGAGGGGCGTGTGAGGTAACTCATCCGGGTTCGAGTCCCGGGTCGCCCACCATATGCAACATTGATATTGCGACCACTCTTGGCTTCACACTTAGAGTGTGTCCGAGAGCAAGGAGCTCGATCCCGCCACCCAGTTCCGCGAGCTCTACGATCAGGAGTACCTCTCCGTTTACCGGTCCATCCGCGCCGTGGTCCTCGACTCGGCTGCCGCTGAGGACCTGACCCAGGAGACATTCGTTCGCGCTTATCGGGCGCGGGACCGCTACACGCCCACCGCCCCACCGGGGGCCTGGCTGCGCCGGATCGGGATCAACCTCGCCATCTCCCACCTGCGGCGGCAGAAGCTGGCCCGGTTCCTGCCCGCCCGCATGTACGTCGCCCCCGACCGTCGTGACTACGACCGCGCCGAGGCGCGGGACGTGGTCACCAAGGCGCTGACCGCCCTGAGCCCCAAGCTGCGGGCGGCGGTGATCCTCCACTACTACGACGGGCTGACCCGCGAGGAGATCGCGGCGGTCCTGGGGGTGCCGGCCGGCACCGTGGCCTCCAGAATCGCCAAGGCGGTGGCGATCATGAGAAAGGCAACCGGGAGCGACCAAGATTGGGAACCGAAGCGTTCGAGTAGTGAAGGTGCCCTACGTGGAAGATAGACCCACAGAGGGAGGGTCCGCTGTACCCTCCGAAGCAGACATTGGCCGGATGATCCGGACCACGGTCGACTCGTGGAGGCCTCGTCGAGGCCCCGATTGGTCCGATCTCATGGTGCGGATCGCCGGCACCGGCCCGCCGGCCTGGCTCCTCTACACGACGGCGAGCGCGGCCCTGGTGGTGATCCTGCTGGCGGCCTTCCTGATCGGTTCCGCCCTGCACCTGGGCTCGCTGGCGCCACAGCCGATCCCCTCCAACCTGCACTAGACCGCGAAGAGGTCGATCTCCTCGCCCAGCCGGCGCTCGCGCGCGGCGGCCAGGACGACCGAACCGGCCGCCAGGTCCCACAGCGCCAGGCCGTGCGACTCAAACAGGGTGATGCCCGGCGGCTCTGGCCGTTTCCACGTCCCGTTGAGCACCGAGCCGAGCTCCGTCGCCCGTTCCCAATCGAACTTTCCCGCGCTCTTGGCCTGGATCAGGTCGCCGCTCTCGAGCTGAGCCGCGGCCAGTTGGTCGACCACGACCGTGCGCGCTCGGGCCACCAGGTCGGCCGGGATCTCGGTTCGATTCGGAAAGTTGGAGCCCGCCGCCACGATCAGGGCGTGGTCCTCGACCCAGGCCGCCTCCACGACGGGCACGGAGCTGGTGGTCATGGTGACGACCACGTCGGCTCCGCGGACGGCGGCCTCGGCGGTGGCCGCCGCCGTGACGCGGACGCCCAGCCGAGCGGCCTGCTCCGCCGCGAACGCCGCTCGGCGGTCCGGGTCTCGGCTGAAAGCCCGCAGCTCCTTGATCTCGAGAACGCGCGAGATCGCCAGCGCCTGGGTGGCCGCTTGCCGGCCGGCGCCGATCAGCGCCACGGTGGCCGGAGCCCGCGGCGCCAGAGCCCTCACCGCGACCGCCGACGCGGCGCCGGTGCGGTACGCGCCCATCTGGTCGGCCTCGATCAGGGCCTGCAGCGAGCCGTCGAGGGCGAACAGGACGACCAGGAACCGCACCCGGCCGGCCGCGACGGTATACGCCTTAAGCCCGGTGCAGCCACCGCCCGGGTAAGAGGCGAACATCACGTTGAGGAGGCCGCCCGGGGCGAATGCCCGGCGGCGGGGCTCGTTCTGGGCCGTGCCCTCGCCCAGCTCCCGCATGGCGGCCTCCACCGCGGCGATCACGGCGTCCATCTGGATCACTCGGTCCACGTCCGCCTCGCGCAGCACCAGGGTCACGGCAGGGAGAATAGCGCCCATGGCCCACAGCCCCATCAACGTCGGGCTCATCGGGCTCGGCACCGTCGGCTCGCAGGTCGCCGAGCGGATGCTCACATGGCGCGCGCAGCTTGCCCGCCGCGCCGGCGTCGAACTGTGCCTTCAGCGGGTGCTCGTCCGGGACCTGGCGAAGCGCCGTTCGGTCGAGATCGACTCCGCGCTGCTGACCACCGATCCGGCGCAGGTGCTCGAGGATGCTGACATCGACGTCGTGGTCGAGGTGGCGGGCGGCGACGAGCCGATGCGCGGATACCTCGAACGCGCGATCAGGGCCGGCAAGCACGTGGTGACTGCCAACAAGGTCGTGATGGCCAAGCACGGGCTCGAGCTGCTCGACCTGGCCGCCCAGAGGAACGTCGACGTCTACTTCGAGGCTGCGGTGGGAGGCGGCATCCCGCTCATCAGCACCTTCCGCACCGATCTCCAGGCGAACCGCATCGAGCGCCTTTCGGCGGTCATCAATGGAACCACCAACTACGTGCTCGGCCGCATGGCGGCCGCCGGCCTGTCGCTTGACGAGGCCGTCCGGGAGGCCCAGGCGGCCGGGTTTGCCGAGGCCGATCCGACAGATGACGTCGGCGGCTTCGACGCCACTTATAAGCTGGCGATCCTGGCGTCGATCGCCTACGAGATCAAGGTTCGTCCCGAGGACATCTATCGCGAGGGCATCGAGGGCATCGAGCCGGTGGACTTCCGGTATGCGCGGGAGCTCGGATACGCGATCAAGCTGATCGCGCATACGCAGCGGCACCCCGGACGGATCGAGGCACGCGTCCACCCGGCGATGGTCCCGCTCGACCACCCGCTCGCACAGGTCGAGGGCGCCAACAACGCCGTCTTCGTGGAGGGCGACCTGGTCGGGCAGGTGCTGCTCGTGGGACAGGGCGCCGGCGGGCGCCCGACCGCATCGGCCGTAGTCGGGGACCTGATCGACCTGGCGCGCTCGATCCGGCGCGGGGTTCAGAGCCGCCCGTCGTTTACATTCGACGACCGGATCGCGGTGATCCCCATGGGCGAGGTGGTGACGCGCGCCTACTACCGCATCAGGGTTGCCGACCGCGCCGGCGTGCTCGCCGCCATCGGCCAGGTGTTCGCCGAGGAGGACGTGAGCATCTCGAGCTTCATCCAGAAGGATGCGTGGGTCCAGGACAAAACCGCGGAGCTTGTCGTGACCACGCATCCGTCGAGCGACGCAAGCCTGCAGCGTGCCCGCCTTGGCATCGCCAAGGTCGAGCCGGTGCACGCTGTTTCTTCATTTCTGCGGGTCTTCTGATGCACCCGGGCCCCCTCCGGCGCTCCGCGCCACCTCCCCGCCGAGCGGGCCCCCTCCGGCGCTCTGCGCCACCTCCCCGCGGAGCGGGGAGGGCGCGCCTTTTCTAAGAAGTGGGCGTCATCGCTCGCTATCGCGAGCACCTACCCGTCGGGCCCGCGACTCCGGAGATTGACCTGCAGGAGGGCTCGACCCCGCTCGTGCCGAGCCGGAACATCGGCAAAGCCCTCGGCCTGAATCGCCTCTACTTCAAGTACGAGGGCCTCAACCCGACCGGCTCCTTCAAGGATCGCGGCATGGTCGTCGCCGTGGCCAAGGCGCTGGAGGGCGGGAGCCGGGTGCTCATGTGCGCGTCGACCGGCAACACCTCGGCGTCGATGGCCGCGTACGCGGCGCGTGCCGGCGTGCGTGCCATCGTGGTCGTCCCGTCGGGCGAGATCGCCCTCAACAAGCTTTCCCAGGCGCTCATGTACGGGGCGAAGGTGATCGCCCTCAAAGGCAACTTCGACACCGCGCTGGAGGCGGTTCGCGACCTCACGAGCCGCTATCCGGTAGCGCTCATGAACTCGGTCAACCCGAACCGTCTCGAGGGCCAGAAGACCGCCGCCTTCGAGATCGTGGACGCGCTCGGCGATGCGCCCGACTACCTTCTTCTGCCGGTGGGCAACGCCGGCAACATCACCGCCTACTGGAAAGGATTTCGCGAGTACCACGCGGCCGGCCGCTCCACGCGCCTGCCGCGGATGGTGGGGGCCCAGGCCGAGGGCGCAGCCCCAATCGTCAACGGGCACCCGGTCACCCAGCCCAAGACGGTGGCGTCGGCCATCCAGATCGGCAACCCGGCTTCGTGGGAAGGCGCGACGACCGCGCGCGACGAGTCTGGGGGCCTGATCGCCGCGGTGACCGACACCGAGATCCTGTCGGCGCAGATCCGTCTCGCCAACAGCGAGGGTTTGTTTGCCGAGCCGGCTTCGGCGGCTCCGCTGGCCTTGCTCTTCAGGCTCGTCCGTGAAGGCAGGATCGAAACCGATTCGATCACAGTCGTGGTGCTCACCGGATCCGGGCTCAAAGACCCGGACGCGGCGCTCAAGAACGTCGAACCTCCGATCGAGCTCGACGGCGACGCCCGCACACTCGCTAAGGTCTTGAAGCTATGAACGCCGCAAACGCCCCTCTCTCAGGCTCTCTCCCCGGTGGGGGGAGAGGTTATGTGTTGGGATCTAACTAGATGCGCGTCCGCGCACCCGGGTCGATCGCCAACATCGGCCCGGCGTTCGACTCCATGGCGATGGCGATCGACCTCTGGCTCGAGGTCGAGGCCGTCCCGGCCGATTCGCCGTCCTGGGATTACGAGGGCGAGGGCGCGGAATACCTGATGTCGCACGTCAATCCCTTCTCCCACCTCGCTATGAAAGGCCGGGTTCGCAGCGAGATCCCGATGGGCGTCGGGCTCGGCAGCAGCGCGGCGGCTCGCCTGGCCGCGTCCGCCCTTGCCAGCCCATGGGATGTGAAGAGCCACGTGATCGACGCCGGCGCTGACGAGGGGCATCGCGACAATGTCGCCGCGTCCGCGGCGGGCGGCATCCGGATCGTGTCCGACCAGTTCGACGAGAAGCTGCCGAATCCAGGCTGGGGATTGGCTCTGTTCATCGCTCACGCCCCGGTTCCGACGGAGAAGGCGCGCGCAGTGCTTCCCGACGAGGTCGCGCGTGAATCCGCGGTCTTCAACATCGCGCGCACCGCGCTGCTGGTACGCGCGATCGCGGCCAAGCGACCTTCCCTGTTGGGGCAGGCACTGAGAGACCGGCTGCATCAGCCGCACCGACTTCACCTGTATCCCTGGACCCAGGACGTCATGCACGCGGCCGAGGCCGCGGGCGCGTACGGCGCCGCCATCTGCGGCGCCGGGCCTAGCGTGTTTGCGTTCTGCCCTCCGGCGAACGCCGCGCGGATTGCCAAGGCGATGGCCGCCTCCGCGCCGCAGCACGGCCGCGGGCTTGTCACCCGCATCACCGACAAGGGGATGTTCAGGACGCCGTGATCGTCCAGAAGTACGGCGGTACCTCGGTGGGGACCGCCGCGCGCATCCGTAGGGTCAGCCGTCGAATCGCCGCCACAGTCAGCAGGGGCGAGCAGGTGGTGGCCGTGGTGTCCGCCATGGGGCACACCACCGACCGGCTGATCGCGCTGGCGCAGAGCGTGAACCCAGAACCTCCGGCAAGGGAGCTGGACATGCTCATCGCCAACGGCGAGACGATCACGGCGCCGCTGGTCGCGATGTGTCTCGAGGGCATGGGCGTGCCGGCGATCTCGCTTTCGGGTCTGCAGGCCGGTGTGCGCACGAGCGCGCATCACTCGAGGGCGCGCATCCGCGACATCAACCCCAATCGCATCCTCGAGGCGCTCGCGGAGGGAAAGGTGCCGGTCGTCGCGGGCTTCCAGGGAGTCACCGAAGACCTCGAGGTGACCACGCTCGGCCGCGGAGGATCCGACACCACGGCGGTGGCGCTCGCGGCTGCGTTGAAAGCCGACTCGTGCGAGATCTACACCGACGTCGACGGGATCTTCACGGCCGACCCGCGAGTGGTGCGCTCAGCGCGGAAGCTGAAACACATCCGCTACGACGAGATGCTGGAGCTCGCCGCGGTCGGAGCGCGCGTGATGCATCCGCGCGCGGTTGAAATCGGCGAGCTGTACGGCGTTCCCATCCACGTTCGCTCGAGTTTCCACGACGGCGTCGGTACCATGATCGTCGCCCAGGTCCCGATGGAAGAAAGACAGCGCGTGCGTGGCATCGCACAGGAAACGAACGTCGCCAAGATCACCGTGCTTGGGGTCGCCGACCGCCCTGGAGTCGCCGCTGCAATTTTCGAACCGCTCGGCAAGGCCGGCATCTCCGTCGACGTCATCGTCCAGAACATCGGCCGCTCTGGGCACACGGACCTGACGTTCTCCGTTGCCGAATCGGACCTGAAGGCGGCCGAGAAGCTGGTCAGGGCCGCGGTCAAGACCGTCGGAGCCAGGAAGGTCTCCTCGGCCCGGGGCATCGCCAAGCTTTCGATCGTCGGCACCGGCATGCTCGGCACGCCCGGCATCGCGGGCCGGATGTTCCGCGCCCTCGCCGACGCCGGCATCAACATCGAGATGATCAGCACGTCCGAGATCCGCATCACGTGCCTGGTCGCGAGGGACCAGGTCGAAAAGGGCGTGCGCGTTTTGCACAAGACGTTCGACCTGGAATCGGCCTGAGAGGTGCGGCGGGGGATGCCAACCGGATCTTCGGCGCCCATGCGGCCCGTCTGCGTTGTTGCGGCCTCCGCTCCTCGCTTACGCATCGATCGATGCGCGCGCTCCGCTGCTCGGCCGCGCCTAGCAGCCGGACCACCTGGCCACCGAATCTCTCGGTCGGCACCCCCACCGCACCTCTAGTTGCCGGTCAACGTAGCGATCGTCGGCCCGGCGGGGTCGGGCAAGACCACTTTGTTCAATGCCCTGACCTCGGGACGTGGCGCCGACGGCGTGGGCATGGTGGACGTCCCCGACGAGCGACTGGATCGCCTCGCGGCCGCGGTGAAGCCGCTCAAGACGACGGCTGCGCAGGTGCGCGTGGAGGACACTCCGCCCGGCAGTCGCGCTCAGCGCGTCGCATTCGCGCGCCAGGCCGACGTGCTGGTCAAGGTCGCCCGCTGCTTCGGGCCGGATCCGGATCCCGCGGCCGAGCTCGAGGAGTTCGCCCTCGACCTGGTGCTGGCCGACCTCGCCTCGGTCGAAAGAAGGCTCGAGATCGTGGCCAAGGAGGCGCGCGCGGGAAAGAAGGACGCGCAGAGTGAGCACGATGCGCTGACGGTCGCCAAGGATCACCTCGATGGCGGCAGGGAGCTGCGTACGCTGACGCTCGAGCCGGACCAGCGTGCGTTCCTGATGGGCGTGTTCCCAGTGACCATGAAGCCCGCGGTGTACGTCGCCAACGCGGCTGACGAGCTGCTGCCGGGAGGAGGCGATCCTGCGGCCAAGGTCGTCAAGCTCGCAAAAGCGGAGGGGGCACCGGGGATCGTCCTGTCGGCGAGGCTCGAATCGGAGCTTGGAGAGCTCGAGCGTGGAGAGCAGGCCGAGATGCGAGCCGGTTACGGCATCGACGAGTCGGGACTGGGACGGATCGCCCGGGCGGTTTGGGAGGCGGGCGGCCTCATCACCTATTTCACGGCCGGCGAACCCGAGGTCCGAGCGTGGCCTTGCGAGCGCGACGCGCCGGCGCCCATTGCGGCGAGCAAGATCCACACCGACTTCGAGAAGCATTTCATCCGAGCGGAGGTGACCTCCGTCGACGAGCTCGTGGCGGCCGGCTCAATGGATGTCCTTCGTTCCGCAGGAAAGCTGCGAGTCGAGGGTCGCGAATACCGCGTCAAAGACGGCGACGTGGTCTTCTTTCGCGTCGGCCGGTGAGCGGCTAGAGCAGAGGAGCCCCCATGAACAGGATCCAGAGCTGGTTGGACAGGAACACGAGCAGAGCGGCGAGGATGATCAGCAGCAAGTAGCGCACGCTTTGATTAACGGTCAGGGTGGCTCTTGACTTGCGATCAGTTGGGCCCATCCTCCTCGCGCTGGGGTTCGGCCAGGCCACCGGCCGAGCCTCTAGCGCGCCGGATGGGAGTCGACGCCTGGCTTTTTCTGATCCATCATTTAGGTATGGCCCAGCTTCGGAATCCCCACGAACTCTGAGGCTTCGCCGTGAGTTCGCGGGGACCCCTGTATTTCAGCGGGGCTCACGTGTGGGTGAGGGTCGAGGGGCAGGAGGCGGTCCTCGGGCTCAGCGACTATCTCCAGAACCAGATGGGGGAGATCACCTCACTTGAGCTGCCAGACCTCGGAGACATCCTTCGGGCTCGGAGGCGGATGGGCCACATCGAGTCCGAGGAGGCGTCGTCGCCGATTGAGGCGCCCATCAGCGGCGAGGTGATCGAGCTCAACGCGGAGGCCATCGAAAACCCCGACATCGTGAACACCGAGCCCTACGCCTCGGGTTGGCTTTTGCGGGTCCGTATCGAAGACCTGAGCGAGCTCGATGAGCTGATCAGCGAAGAGGAGTACGCAGAGCTGACGACCGAAGTCTGAAAATTCGACTTCATGTTTGGCGGCAGGCTCTGGCGCGACGGCGAGTTTCTCAAGCTCTGGGCAGGCCAGGGGATAAGCGAGATCGGCAGCCAGGTCAGCGCGCTCGCCCTCCCGACGGTCGCGATCCTCTGGCTGAATGCAACGCCCTTCCAGGTCGGGCTCCTCGCGGCGCTCGAGACCCTGGCTTTTCCTGCGCTCGGCCTGCTGGCCGGCGTCTACGCGGACCGGCTGCGCAGGCGACCCGATCATGATCGCGTGCGACCTCGGAAGGCTGCTCGCGCTGGCCAGCGTGCCGATCGCATTCGTGTTCAACGTCGTGACGATGCCGCAGCTGTATGCCGTCGCTCTGGTCACCGGCGTCGGCAGCGTGTTCTTCGACGTCGCATATCAGTCCTACCTGCCGGCGTTGATTTCCCGCGGAGACCTGGTCGAGGGCAACACCAAGCTGCAGGTGACCGGTTCGGTCGCGCAGATGGCGGGGCCTGCGCTGGCCGGCTTGTTGATCCAGCTCGTCGGACCGGCGCGCGCCGTGGCGGCGGACGCAGCCTCGTTTCTCGTGTCGGTCGCATCCCTTCTGTGGATACGCCGCGCAGAACCCTCGCCTCGGCCGGCGGCCGAGTCAGGCCGCCAGGGCTTCTTCCACGAGATGTGGGAGGGCATCCAGGTCGTTTTCGGAAACCCCACCATCTGGAAGATCGCCGGCAGCACGTCGACGTCGAATCTCGGCTCGAACGTCTTCTTCGCCGTCTTTTTGATCTTCGCCTACCGGGTGCTGCACTTCAGCCCGGGCACGATCGGGATCATCTTCGGGGCCGGCGCCGTCGGTGGCCTGCTCGGAGCGCTCAGCGCAGCATGGATAGCGCGCCGAATCGGACTTGGGCCGACGCTGTTCGTGACCATCGTCTCAGGCGGTCTGGCCATGATCCTGGTCCCGATCGCGCAATACGGCTTCGCGTTCCCTCTCCTTCTCGCCTCGACCGTCGTCGGGAGCTTCACCGGTCCCGTTTACAACATCAACCAGGTGAGCCTCCGCCAGGCCATCACGCCTGACCGCGTGCAGGGACGCATGAACGCCACCGTGCGCACGGTCATCTGGGGGACCATGCCGATCGGCGCGCTTCTCGGCGGGGTGATCGGAAGCAGCTACGGCCTCATGCCGGCGATGTACGTCGGCATCGTGATCGCGACCCTGGCCGGATTCTGGATCCTGCTGGGTCCCATACGCCTGCGGGTGCAGCCGGAGCCGGCTTAGCGCGAGCGGATCACGGAATCTCGTAGGCGCGGCGCGTGCCGGCCTTCAACAGGAAATAGAGAACCGGGATCCCGACCAGGATCAACGACCACCCGGCCGCGACGATCAGCGCGGTGATCCAGCCCCATGGTCTTCGCGCCCGGAGACCGAAGTACGCCGTCGCATGCAGACACGCTGCGGCGCCCACGAAGAAGAACACGAGCGACACCTCGATCGCGATCAGGGTCGACACGTCGCCCTTGACTCCGGCATTCACAACGGCCTGATGCAGCTGATCGCGACCGGCCGGCGCCGCCACGATCGCGGCGAACTGCACGAGCTGGATGAGCCAGAAGATCGCACCGGCACCGAAGATGAAGGGGAGCCAGCGCAGGCGTGCGGGCGGGGCGGGCTTCGGCGGCGAAGGTTCGAAAGGTTGAGTTCCCGCGCCGGGCGGGGGTCGCCGCGAAGGACCGGACATCACGATATCGTCTCCCGGGACGCGAATTGACGTGTTAAGGCTTGACAGTCACTACATTCGGCGGTATAACTGCG
>JBGPOC010000029.1:0-12535 GCA_041487825.1 Candidatus Dormibacteraceae bacterium
GTCAAGGGATAAGCTCGCGCCGTGACGCTTGATCAGACCTTTCCAGGGGATGGGGTGGAGGTCACCCTGCTCCTGGTCGTCGGCGATCTCGAGCGCGCGCGTCGGTTCTATGTAGACGTGTTGGGCGCGACCGAGACCCGTGAGTACGGCGGGACCTCGGTCGTCCTCAATTTCGCGGGGACCTGGCTTCTGCTCGTGACCGGGGGCGGACCTACACCGGATAAGCCGACGGTCACGTTCGCTCCTCCGGATTCAACCGATACAGTCAGCCACGAGCTGACGATACGAGTGGCCGATTGTCGCGCCGCTTACGAGACGCTGAAGCGACGCGGAGCGGTGTTCCTGACTCCACCGGTCGAATACGACTGGGAGGTCCGATGCTTCTTCCGCGACCCCGACGGGAACCTGCTGGAGATCAGCCAGTCGAAATCGACTTGACCACGTAGAACAGACCGAGCAGGCATGGCAAGCCGCTTTCGACCGGGGTCGGAGGGACGATTTCGCAACCCACTGACAGGGGCTCGGAGGCCGGCGCAAGCCGTCTCGATCACGAACTCCGAAAAGGCGGGCGGGCTAACCCGACTCGGCGACGTCCGGCGAGCTGGTCTGGCCGCGATCACCTGTGGCGTGCCGTGGCTGCTAGGGCACCACGCTTACGGGGACTGTCAAGAACTCAGCCGGTGAGGCAACTCCGTTGCTGTCCGTCACGATCAGCGAGACCTGGTACGAGCCGGCGCGGTCGGCCGTGAACGTCGGTGAAGGGTCAGTCGGGCTCGACAGCACGGCCACGCTGCCGGATGGCGGGGTCAGGGTCCAGGCATACGAATAGCCGCCGCTGCCACCGTTGGGCGAGGCCGAAAGCGTGATCGTCTGGCCGGCGGTGGCTGCGTTGGGTGTGGCGGTGATCGTGCCCGCGCTTGGCGGGCCGAAATCGGTCACGTGCACGAGTTGCGCCGCGTCGGCACACCCCAACGCGGGGCTGAACGGGTTGTTGCGATCGTCGCCGCTGTAGGCTGCGGTCCAGTAGTAGTCGCCCGCGGCGGCCGGGGTCCAGTCGGTGTTCACCACAGCCGAGTTGGCGTCGACTGCGGCGGTGATCGGTCCCAGCGCCACGGTGTCGCAGCTGTCCGGCCCCACCAGCGTGAAGGTGACCGTGCCGGTGCAGACGTCGTCAGCGCAGCCGCTCAAGGTCGCCGTGTCCTGTAGCGCCAGCCCGTGTCCAACGGAGGCGACCCCGTTGAGGGCCAGCGCGATCAGGCTCGGGTTGTTGGGTGGCGCCGGCACGTGGATCAGCTCGTTGGAGTCGCCGCAACCCACCGGACCGACCGGGTTGGTGTCCGCGTCTCCGCTGTAGGTGGCGGTCCAGTAGTAATCGCCCGCGGCGGTTGGCGCCCAGATGCCCACGGCGCTGGCTGAGTTGTTGGCGACAGGGAGGCTGGCGGGGCCGTGCGCGATGTTGGCACAGCTGTTGGGACCGACGATCGCAAAGCTGACGCTGCCCGAGCAGACGCCGTTGAAGCAGCCGCTCAGCTTGGCAGTGTCAAAAATGGCCATGGACTGACCCACGGTCCCCGCGTTCGGGGATGCCACCGTGCTGAGCGTCGGTGTGGGCTTCGTCGCCGGCGATACGTGCACGCGCTCGGCGTTGTCGAGGCAGCCCTCCGACGCCGGCAGGTTGTTCAGGTCGCCGCTGTAGCTCGCGGTCCAGTAATAGTCGCCGAGCGAAGACGGCGTCCAGCTCGCCTGCGCGGTAGCCGAGTTGGCGTTGACCCCGACCGTGATCGGGCCGAGCGCAACCGAGGCGCAGCTGTTGGGCCCGAACAGGGTGAACGTGACGGTGCCCGTGCAGGCGTTGTTGTAGCAGCCGCTCAGCGTGCCGGTGTCCTGAAGGGAGACCGGCTGGCCGGAGGCCACGATCTGCGGCGAAGCGACCGTGCCGAGCTGGGCGGCCGCGCCGACGTGCACGAGCTCGCTTGCGGCGCCACAGCCCACGGCGGGACTCACCGGGTTGTTCTGCCCGTCGCCGCTGTAGCTGGCGGTCCAGTAGTAGTTGCCGGGCGTCGCCGGGGTCCAGATACCAGGTGTCGTGACCGAGTTGCCTTTGACCGGGAACGTGCCCGGGCCCAGCGCGATCGTGTTGCAGCTGTTGGGCCCGACGAGCGCAAGCGTGATGGTGCCGGTGCAGAGGTTGGCGAAGCAGCCGCCCAGGAAGGCGGTTTCTGACAGCGCTGTCACCTGCCCCACGGTCACGCTCTGGGGTGATGCCACCGAGCCCAGGGCCGGGGTGCCCAGAGGCAGCACCTGGAAGAGCTCGTTGGGGTCGCCGCAGCCGACTGCCGGTCTCACCGGGTTGTTGTTCTGGTCGCCGCTGTAGGTCGTGATCCAGTAGTAGTCACCAGGCGCGAGGACGCCGGTGACGCCAGTCGCCTTTGCCACGTTGTTGACGACCGGCACAGTGCCGGGACCGAGCGCGGCCGTGGAGCAGCTGTTGGGCCCGACCAGCGTCAATGTCGCCGTGCCCGAGCAAACGTTGCCGGCGCACCCGCTCAGGGTCGCGGTGTCAAAGACGGCGTTGGCCTGCCCAGGAACCCCGGTCGGCGGCGACGCCGACGTGGTCAGCGTCGGAAATGCCTTGCAATGCAGGCTGATCGTCACCGGCCCGACGGTCGTCGAGGCGCCCTCCGCAGTGGTCAGCGTCGCGGTGTTGCTCAGGACGCCGCAGGAAGCCTGCGTCGTCTGGGTGATCACATGCACCGATACGCTCTGCCCGCCGCGCAAGTGCGGGAGCTGGCAGTCGAGAAGGCCGTCCCGAATGTCGCAACCGATCGCGCCCGCGCTCATGACCCAGGACACCCCTCGCAGCACGGGGAGGCTGTCCCGCAGCTCGATCCCCTCGCCGGTCCCGCGGCCGACGTTGGCGATCGCCAGCACATAGCCGGCGACCCCGCCCGCCTCGACGGTTGGCGAGTCGGCCGTCTTCGTCAAGATGATGTTCGCACGCTGTGGAGCGGCCGCCGCCGACGCTTGCAGAGGAATTGCGGCAACGGCCAGAAGGACACAAACCACAACCCAGCGCTTCACCCTGAACCTCCTGACGCACCGCGACCCGGACCTGCGCGGCCCAAGCTTAGGCCGAGCCGGGGCAAATGGGACCGGAGTTCAGATTTTCGTGACCGACGGGTGGCGGATAATGCGGCGGAATGCCAAGCCTTTCCGATTTCCGGCTGGGCGCCGATGTCGTCGCCAGCGATGGAAGCAAGGCCGGCACGCTTGTCAGCGTCATCGTGGACGAGGAAGGATTCGCCCCGCGGTCGCTCGTGGTGAAGACAGGGGAGTCGTTGGCGGGCTTTCTGCGGGCTGCCGAGTCCATCTTCGTCACCGACCAAGTCGTGGTCCCGATCGCGGCAGTCGAGTCTGCCACCCACGATGTCGTCACGCTCTCCATGTCGGACGCTGAGCTCCGCCGCCAGCCGCTCTACCTGAGCTATAGGCCCAAACCGCCGACCGTGGGGGAGGCCGCACTCGGAGATGCCGAAATCCTGACCGGAGGCATTGGAACGCCCAACGTCGAAGAGGTCGCCAACAAGGGTGAGGGTGAGATCGAGATCGATCGTGGAGAGAATGTCATGCTCGGCACCACCGGGCGGCGTTTGGGCCGCGTCCAAGACGTCCTTTTTGACCATGGCGAGCTGATCGGAGTGGTCATAACGCCCGAGGGTCTCTTCAAGCGGGACGTGGTGCTGCCGAGGCGGTTCATCTCCCGTTCTGACGACATGGCACTCTTCGCGCAGCTCGACGATTCCGAGATCGAGCAGTTGAAGCCGTTCATCGACGCCGAGTAACCGGTCGCCCCGCGCCGCGAGACGGCGCCGTCATCTCCTGATGGCGGCGGTGATCCCGAACACGAGGTTGGCCGGTCTCTCGGCAAGGCGGCGCAGGTACCAGGCGGCCCACTCCGAGCCGTAGCTGATAAGGACTGAGCTCCGATGGCCCTCCGCGGCCAGAGCTGACAGGTCGGCGCTCCGGATGCCGTACAGCATCGCGATCTCGTAGCGGTCGGGCGCAGACCCGGTGGCGGCCAGTATCGACCTCAGCAGCCTGACGTCGTGCGTGGCGAGAGTAGGGGGCGGGTGGCCGCGATCGGCGGCTTCCAGCAGCTGTGATGCGATCTGGCTGTAGGCGACCGACACCTCAGTCCGGGACTGGAACGCAATCTCAGGCGGCTCCTTGTACGCGCCCTTCACCAGCCTGACCCGCGGCTGCAGCGGCATGAGGCTCGCCAGGTCGGACGGTGTTCGGCGCAAGTAAGCCTGCATCGCCAGTCCGACGTTGTCATGGCCCTCGCGCAGCCGGCGGTAGGTGGCCAGCGTCGGGTCCGTCGTGCTGCTGCCCTCCATGTCGATCCAGAGCACCCGCTTCACTTCCGCGGAGGCGCCTGCCAGCCGATCCAGGTTGGCCTCCAGCAGCGTACTGTCGACGCCCAGTCCCAGCTGCGTCAACTTGACTGAGACATGCGCTGGAATGCCCCGCTCGGAGATGGCCCCCAACGCCTCCAGGTAATGGCGTGTGACCGCTTGCGCCTGCTCGCGCTCGGTGACGTCCTCACCCAGCAAGGTCAGAAGGGTCGAGATGCTCTGGGCGGCCATCTTCGCCGCCGCGGCCAGCGCGTCGTCCAGGCGCTCGCCCGGCATGAACCGTTTCACGGCCCGCCTGGCCAGGGTGGACCGGCCGAGCCAGCCGCGCACCCTCGAGCTCTGGGAAGCCCCCAGCAGCGCCGCCTTCACCAAGGCACCCTCGACCTCACTCTGGTCTGGAATGATCGCCGAATCGCGGTACTGTCAGGGTGGCGATGTCGGCGGGTCTGCAGTCGAACGGCCTGTATCAATGAGGACCAATGGCCCTGCTCGCGGGCGAGCTTCGTCGGCAGGATGCGATGCACCGTGTTCCTTCGGTCCTTCGTAGTCGTAGCGCGACCACTCTCAGAAGTCGAGGCTGAGATGGCCTCAGGCGTCGACAAGTGGATGCCCGACATGGCGAAGGAAGCGAACGGGAGCGGCGAGAAGCTGCTGTCCGAGCTCGGTTTCAACATGGGTCCGCGCCGGATCGGCAGGCGCATCACGGTGGAGATCGGCGCACCCAGGGCGACCGGCGGGCTCATGTTCCTGCCCATCCGGTGGCAATCTGCGTCCGAGGCCGGACTCTTCCCGACCCTGGAGGGAGCCATAGAGCTGGCGGCCCTGGGCACCGCCAGGACCCAGCTGGGTCTGAGCGCCAACTACGAGCCCCCGTTGGGGCTCATTGGGAAGATCGCCGACCGCGCGCTGTTCCACAGGGTCGCCGAGGTGACCGTAAAGGACTTCCTCGAGCGAATCGGCGGGCGGCTCGAGGGGACCCGGTAGTCCTTGATCCTTCGATGACGCCGGCCGGCCCCGCGGGCTGATCTTCTGTGCGAGATTGATCCGGGCGAATGACAACTCCGGATTCCTTCAAGACGATCATCGAGCCGTTCAAGATCAAGACGGTCGAACCCATACGCATGACGTCCCGCGACGAGCGGGCGACATTCTTGAAGGCGGCGGGCTTCAACCTCTTCCGGCTCGCTTCCGCCAACGTGCTCATCGACCTCCTGACCGATTCCGGCACGGGCGCCATGAGCTCCGAGCAATGGGCCGGGATGATGCGCGGCGACGAGGCCTACGCAGGCTCGAGCAGCTTCTTTCGCTTCGAGAAGGCGATCAAGGAGCTCACGGGATTCCAGCACGTGATACCGACGCATCAGGGCAGGGCGGCGGAGAGGATCCTGTTCTCGGTCACGGTGGGACCCGGCCAGGTCATACCGGGCAACCATCATTTCGACACCACTCGAGCGAACATCGAGTCAACCGGTGCCGAGGCCCTTGATCTTCCATGCCGGGAAGCGGCCGACCCGTCGCGGCCTGCGCCGTTCAAGGGCAACATCGACCTGGAGCGGCTGGAATCCCTGCTGAAAGAACGCTCCGGCAAGGTGCCCATGTGCATCATCACCGTGACGGACAACACCGGTGGCGGGCAGCCGGTGTCGCTGCGCAACCTCCGCGAAGCGCGGGCGCTGCTCATCCGCTATGGCGTTCCGCTGTTCCTCGACGCCGCCCGATTCGCCGAGAACGCGATGTTCGTCAAGATGCGCGAGCCGGGGAATGCCGGCAGGACGCCTCGAGAGATCGCCGTCGAGCAGTTCTCTTATGCCGACGGCTGCCTGATGAGCGCCAAGAAGGACGGCATCGCCAACATCGGCGGTTTTCTGGCTCTGAACAACGAACGGTGGGCCGAGAAGGCCAGGCAGCTCCTGATCCTGACGGAGGGCTTCACCACCTACGGCGGCCTGGCCGGAAGGGATCTCGAAGCGATCGCGCAGGGACTCGAAGAGGTGCTGCACGAGGACTACCTTCGCTACCGGCTTCGCAGCGCGGAATATCTTGGCGACGGAATCCGCAAAGCCGGTATCCCGATCGTCGAACCTCCGGGCGGCCACGCCGTGTACATCGACGCGCGCGCCGCGCTACCTCACATCCCCCCCGATCTGTTGCCAGGCCAGGCTCTGAGCTGTGCCCTCTACATCGAGGGCGGGGTTCGCTCGATCGAGGTCGGGACGGTCATGTTCGGTCACACCGATCCCGTCACCGGGAAACAGGTGCCGGCAGACAAGGACCTCGTGCGCCTGGCCCTGCCGCGGCGCGTCTACACGCAGAGTCACGTCGACTACGTGATCGAGGTGGCTGAATCCATCGCCCGAAACCGGGCCGCGATCGGGGGTTACCGGATCGTGTCCGAGCCCAGCGCGTTGCGCCATTTCACCGCGGTATTCGCGCCTGCCGACTCAGTTTCCGGTTGACGACCGCGGCTCTGCCGCACTCGGCGTCACGATCAGGCGCAGGAAGACCAGCGAAGTGCCGAAGGCGAGGATGAGCCCGCCGGCGATGTCAGCGACGTAGTGCTGCTTGACCATCACCGTTGATAGCGCGATCAGCCCGGCCCAGATGATCAGCGGCCAGCTGAACTTGCGACTGAAACGCCACCAGTGAATGGCGATGATCGTGGACGTGGACACGTGCAGGCTCGGGAAGTCGTTGAACGGGTGGTCGCCCGCATACACGCCGCGCACCATGCTGGTGAAGACGTCCTGGCCGGACAGGACCGGCCGGTCGACGAATGTCTGCGCGAACGCGAAGAACAGATAGCTGACCAGGAAGGTCACGATCATGCTCAGCACCGCGGACTGGAAGATGCGCGCGCGGAAGAGCAGGAAGATCACGAGCGAGGCGTAGATGAAGGGCTGCAGCGAGACGTAGGGCACCACGAAGATCGGTACCACGGGGAGTGACTGATCGAATGCGGTTCGAAGGAAGAACCGGTAGGGCTCGTGGTTCAAATAGTCGTAGCCGAGACTCGCAACGTAATCGGCGACTCCCAGCGCGACGCAGAAGGCGACGCCCTTCCAGCCGATGAACAGGACGCCACGGCTCAGCTCGGTGCGAAGGCGCCTGAGGGCCGCGGGCATGCCGGCCAAACTCTAAGGCACGGCAGCGCTCAGCCTTTGGCCGATCTGCCCCGCGCGATCAGTATCCAGACGCCGATCACGACCAGCAGAAGCGGAGACCACAGCCCGATGTCCCCGATCAGCCCTCCGCTCCGGCTTGCCGTCTCGCCGGTGATGACGAGCATCGCCGCGCCGGGGATCACCGGCCACCAGCGCTGTGTGACCCGCGATACCAGGATGTCGATCGCGTAGATCAACAGGAAGCCGAGCCCGCCGGCGATGCCTACGTAAACCCCGTTGTCGTTTGCGCCCGCTAGCGAAGCGGCGAGGATGCCGCTGCCGACGCCGGTGAGGATCGCGCCCGGGACCAAAAAGCCATAGCTTCGGGTCATCGCGTAGGCGACCATGAACGCCAGTCCGATACCTAGCGGAATCGCATCGCCGGCCTTCTCGATCCCCGTCAGATTGGAGAAGAGCGCGACCAGGCCGATGACGATCAGGACCGCACCGCCGACATATGCACCGGAAGCCCGCGGCGTCCGGCTTGGGGATACCTGCATGGACTCCACCTCCATCGGACATCGTCCCGGGCCTGCCGCCGCTCCGGGTAGGGCCGTAGGACCCATCCCACGTCTGCGAAGGGCCCGCGGCCGTGACGGACCTTAGACTCACACTGTCTGTGAGCAGGATGCGATCGGTGCGCGACCACATATGACCGACGACTCCGACGCCTGGCTGTCCGCCGATGAGATCGTGCGCCAGGTACGCGCCGGCAGCCTGCAGCCCCAGGCGGTCGTGCGGGCCCACCTCGCCGCGATCGAGCGCCTCGATCCGCGAATCCATGCCTACGTTTACGTGGACCTCAAGGCGACGGCAGGTGACGGTCCACAGTCGGGCGTCACGCTCGCGGTCAAGGACAGCCAGCCGGTCGCCGGCATGCCGTGGACATACGGAACCGCCGCCTGGCGCGACCGTCGTGCGACCGAGGACGCGGTGCCGGTCGCGCGGGCCCGCGCCGCGGGAATGGCGGTGCTTGGGAAGACGAACCTGCCGGAGCTGGCCGCCTCCATCGGCACCGTGAACGACCTCTTCCCGCCCACGCACAACCCATGGCGTCATGGCATCACGCCGGGCGGCTCGAGCGGCGGAAGCGCCGCGGCGGTGGCCGCCGGGTTGGCGACCGTGGCGATGGGGGAGGACATGGGCGGATCCATCCGCATACCGGCCTCCTGCTGCGGCGTGGTCGGGCTTCGCCCGTCCCCCGACCGCGTGCCGTGCGAGATGGTCGACGCCGCCGGCCTTTCCTCGCGCGGACCGATCGCCAGGACGGTGGCCGACGCCCGGGTGCTCTTCTCCGTCGCCTCAGCGACTTTCTCGGACCACGCGGTCGAGTCGCGAGGGCGTTTTCGCATCGGCGTCGCCGACAGCAGCAGCCTCGGCGTACATGCCGCATGCCAGGCCGCCTGCGCCAGGGCCGTGGACGCATTCAGGAGTGCCGGCCACGCTGTTGAACGGATCGATTGGGATCCTGAGCCCGTCGCGCAGGGCTATGCGGTCGTGCGGCGCGCCAGCATGGCGAGCTTTCCCGCCCAGCCGGACCAGTTCAACCCCGGCATTCGCCGCCTCGCCGAGCAGGGTCGAGCGCTGTCCGCTATCGACTACTTCCAGGCGTTCGAGAGCGCGACGCTCACCGCGAATCGCACGGTGAACCAGCCGCTGCAGGACGGCTTCGACTTCCTGCTCACCCCCACGCTCGGCATGCTCCCGATGCCGATTGAAGAGGTACCCGCGTTTCTCGGTGACGAGTGGGCCCGCTACATCCAGTTCGTGTTGCCCGTGAGCTTTGCGCGCGTGCCGGCGGTCTCGATTCCTGCGGGTCTGCATGACGGCCTGCCGGTCGGCGTTCAGCTCGTGGGGCAGTTCTGCCAGGAATACGAGCTGCTCGGTTTCGCGGAGCAGTTGGAGGCCATGCCCGGTTTCGGCTTCCAGCGCCCGCCCGGATTGGAATGAGGAGTTTCGCGGAGGTGGTCCGATGAGAGCTCAACGGGTCGATCTTTTCGTCTGCCCCATGGACACGCCTGCGGACACGAAGGGGCTGCAGCAGCTGGCCGACTCGGGAAAGATCAAGCCAGAAACGCTGGTCGCCCTGGTGGGAAAGACCGAAGGGACGGGCTTCCACGACGACTGGGGTCGCGTGTGGGCGGACGTCGCCTTGCGCGAATGGACGGGCGGTTTTCTCGGCATTCCCGCCGCTGAGGTGGCCAACCACGTCATCTTCGTGCTGTCGGGCGGCTGCCCGGGCGTGATCACGCCGCACATCGCGGCCGTCACGCGGGAATGGGTGGAAGTTCCGGACAGCGGCACCGGGCCCAACGAAGATGCGAGGCTCGTCGTCGGCAGGGCGGGCTCCGAGCCGATGACTCCGGAGGAAGTCGGCCGGATGGGCCAGATTCACAAGGTCGCGGAGGCCACGCGCCGAGCGATGAGCGACGCCGGGCTGACCAATCCCAAAGACGTTCACCTCGTCATGGTCAAGGTGCCTGGGCTGACGACGGCGAGCATCAAGGACGCGGAATCCCGCGGGCAGACTGTGGTCTCGCACGACCTCACCTTCGGTCCCGAGGGCGCAGGCGCTTATGCGAACGACGCCGCCGCGCTGGGAGTTGCGATGGCGCTCGGCGAGGTCCCGGAGTCGTCACTGTCGGACGGCGTGGTGCGCCGGAACTGGGACCTCTATTCCGAGGTTGCCATGACCTCGTCCGGCGGCGAGAAGCGCCATGGAGAGGTCGTCGTTTTCGGTAACTCGATCAGATCGCGAAGCCGGCTGCGAATCGGCCACGCGGTCACCCGGGACTTCATCGACGCCGAGGGCGTGAGGGATGCGCTGCGCGCCGCAGGCATCCACTTCAGCGGCGGGCTGCCTTCCGAAGCCGAGCTGTCGCGTCTCGTTCACGTCTTCGCGAAGTCGGTGGTACCGGGAAGCGATCAGATCCGTGGGCAGAGGATCACGCTCCTCGACGACCACGACGCCTATCAGATCGGGAAGGCGCTCGGAGGAATGCTCGTGGCATCGGTGACCGGCCGCACCACGAACTACGTGAGCGGCGGGGAGCGCAACTCTCACCAGGGACCGCCGGGCGGGAACATAGTGGCCGCCGTCGTCAGGATGGACGAGTAGGCCGGGCTAGGGCCGGCTCAGCTCATACAACCTGAGGGGAGACAGGGGCATCTCGGTGATCGGCACCCCCAGGGCCTCTTCGATCGCCGAGCCGATCACAGCTCCGACCGGGATCACGCCCGCTTCTCCGGCACCCTTGACGCCGAGCGGGTTGAGCGGGGAGGGGGTCTCGATGTGGTCGATCTCGATCTCGGGTATCTCGGACGAGTACGGCACCAGGAACTCCATGAAGGATGCGTTGCGGAGCTGGCCCTCCTCGTCATAGGCGAGCCGCTCGTAGAAGGCGCCGCCGATTCCCTGCGCGACGCCGCCCTCGATCTGCCCCTCCAGCACCATCGGGTTGATGACCCGCCCGCAGTCGTGGACCACAACGTACTTGAGCACCTCCAGCCGGAATGTCAGGGGGTCGACGCGGACGTACGCGGCGTGGCATCCGGAGGCCCAGGTGGAGCCGGGCGGGCTGTAATAGCCGGTGGCCTCGAGGCCAGGCTGGTCGCCGTCCAGCAGCGGCGGTCCGGGGCGTGGCCTGGACATGAACTGCGTCGCAGCCTCGGTGCCGCCTCCGAAGGCATAGCGGACGGGGTTGGCCAGGACCGCGACGGCGGCCAGCGGGATGCCCCGGTCGGGCGAGCCCTTGACCCTGACGCTTCCGCCGACCAGCTCCATGTCCTCGGGGTCGGCCTCCAGGTGCTCGGCCGCGATGCGCCTGGCCTTATCGGCCACCATGCGGGCGGTGACCGCCATCGCGTTCCCTGCCGTCACGGCACCCCGCGATGCAAAGGTGCCGACGCCCCACGGGAAGCGGCGCGTGTCGCCCCCGGTCACCTCGACGTCGGCCACGTCCACCCCGAGCTCGTCCGCCACCACCTGCGCAAAGACGGTGGCGTGCGCCTGGCCCTGGCTCGGGATGCCCGTGGCCGCCACCACCTTGCCGGAAACCAGGACCTGGACGTGCGCGCCTTCGTAAGGCCCGACGCCGGTGCCTTCGACGTACACGCCGAGCCCCATGCCGATGTGGTCGCCGGCCGGCCGCGGGCCCAGCATCCCCAGCGCCTTCTCGAGAAGGGCGGGATAGTTGCCGCTGTCGTAGATGACGCTGTTGCCGTCCTGCCAGGCAACGCCGACGGTGTACGGGAACTGGTCCGGCTGGATGAAGTTCCGCCTGCGGACCTCGGCCCTTTCCAGCCCGAGCTCCTTGGCGATCGCGTCCAGCGTGCGTTCCATCACGAAGCATGCATGCGGGCGGCCGGCGCCCCGGTATGGGGACGTCGGCGTGGCGTTCGTGTAGAGGTCGCGGAATCGAACGCGATAGTTGGGCACGCGATAGGGCCCAGGCACCTGGGCCGCGGTGATGATCGGCAGGATGATCCCATAGGGCGTGTAGGCGCCGGCATCGTGTATGAAGTCGTCGCTCAGGGCGAGCACGCGCCCCACCTCGTCGAAGCCGACCTCGATGTCGTGCACCTGCGCGCGCTCGTGGTTTACGGCGGTGAAGTGCTCCTGCCGGTCCTCCGTCCATTTGACGGGCCGGCCCAGCTGCATCGCGGCAAACGGAACCAGCAGCTCGTCCGGGTAGAAGAGCATGATCTTCGGTCCAAAGCCCCCGCCCACGTCGGGCGCGATCACCTCGACGCTTGATTCCGGGAGCCCGAACAGCACCGCCAGCCCACCTCGAATCGAGGTCGGCGATTGGGTGGAGTCGTAAACCGTGAGCTTGCGCTCGGTCGCCGACCACCTCGCCCAGACGGCGCGAGCCTCCATCGGGCTTGCGGCCCCACGCTCGAAGCGGAAACGCAGGCGTTTCCGGTGACGCGCCGACTTCATGGCCGCGCTCACGTCAC
>JBGPOC010000030.1:0-12333 GCA_041487825.1 Candidatus Dormibacteraceae bacterium
ACGAAGAGCACGGTTCTGCGCGACGCCTTGTGACACTCGCGCCAGGTGATTCTTCTGTTCAAGTCGCTTTGCCTCTGTCCGCGAACGATCCCCTCTTTGAACGTTTGCGCTACGAGGTCCAGGCTATTAGAGAGCGCCTCTACGTCCAGTGACGGTTTCCACAGTTTGTTGGACGGAGGCAGGGAGAACCGCCGAATGGGTGACGGGTGTGGTTTTCTTCCCCAGCCGGCACACAGGGCGGCACCTTAACTCGCATGGTTGCCCGGACGTTATCCCCGACCAAAGTCGATCGGTAAACGATCTCGACATCCACAGTCTCCACAGCGCTTACTGTTACGGAGTACGGATTAATTCAATCAAGAGAATCTCTAACTACGGGGGACAAGTGTCTTGAATGCCAAAGTGATTGCATCCCAAATGAAGGTCACGGTCCGTCCGGCAGTCTTGAGCGCAGCGCTGCAGGTCGTATCTCGCGCCATCTCCAGCCGGACGACGCTGCCGATTTTGAACAACATCCTCATCGAGACCACCTCAGAGGGGCTGGCACTCACAGCGACCAACCTTGAAATTGGAATCCGGAAGTTGGTGCCGGCCGAGGTTTTAATGGAGGGAGCCACGACCGCTCCGGCAAGACTGCTGACTGATTTCGTGAGCACGTTGCCAGACCAGGACCTTGAGATGTCCCTCGACGGTTCAACGCAATCCTTAAGTCTCCGCTGCGCGCGTTTCGACACGCACGTCAAGTGCATCGAGGCGGAGGAGTTCCCGCCAGGGCCGCGTCCTGACGAGGGCGACCGCCTCGAGGTGGCGCTTGACGAGCTCGTCAGCGCTGTGGAACAGACTTCGATGGCCGCCTCGACGGACGAGGCAAGACCGGTGCTGACCGGCGTGCTGGTCCAGATCCAGGGCGGAGCCCTGACGATGGCGGCCACCGACGGCCACCGGCTGGCGGTCCGCAAGTTGGCCGCCAGCGGCCCGTCCGACCTGGAGGCAAGCCTCATCGTGCCGGCGCGAGCCCTTTCCGAGCTCTCGAGGGTCCTGAAAGGGGAGCCTGGTAACGTGGAGGTGATCATCTCGAAAGCCCGGAACCAGGTCTTCTTCAAAGCCGGCAGCTCGGAGTTGACCTCGAGATTGATCGACGGGAAGTATCCCAACTACACACAAGTTATCCCCACCAAGAGCTCGACCAAGGTCCGTGTCTCGACCAGCGAGCTCATCCAGACGGTGAGGGCGGTTTCGCTCTTCGCGCGCGACAGCGCCAACGTCATACGCGTCAAGGCACAAGCGGGGGCGCTGATCCTGTCGGCGACCACGAACGAGGTCGGTGACAGCAAGGCTGAGATGTCGGCTGACGTGGACGGATCTGACATCCAGATCGCGTTCAACGCCCGATACGTGCTGGACGCTCTTGGGGTCATCGCGGAGGATGAGGTGGAGTTGCTGTTCGACGGCCCGCTCAGCCCGGGGCTGTTGAGGCCGCCGGGCAAGGAGCACTACCAGTACGTGATCATGCCCGTGCGCGTGGCAATGTCATAACAGAGTGTGATTGCTGCTCCGGCGCATCCAACTTAAAAACCACCGGAATTACGCCCACCTTGACCTGAGGCCCGGTCCCGGCGTAAACCTGTTCATCGGCGCCAACGGCCAGGGCAAGACCAACCTGCTCGAGGCCGTGGCGATGCTGGCGCTTTCGACCTCGCCTCGCGCCCGCCGCGACATCGAGGTGGTCGGCCCTGTCGCCCAGGCCACCCGGATCGAAGCCGAGGTCGAAGGTGGGGGCTCGGTGGTCGAGCTGGCGATCGGGCTCACCGTCGAGGGTGACCGTGCCCGGCGCGTGATCGAGATCGATGGCGCGCGGAGACGCGCGTACGACCTGCCGGGGCGGTTCCGGGTCACCCTGTTCTGGCCGGACGACATGGGCCTCGTCAAGGGCGGTCCGGAGTTGAGGCGGCGCTTCTTGAACCAGATGCTCGTCCAGGTCGAGCCGGGCTATGCCCGCGCCCTGGCCGGTCTCAAGAGGGTGCTGGAACAGCGCAACAGCCTCCTCAAGCGTATGGCCGCCGGCGAGGACGGCGGGGACGTGCTCGAAGCCTGGAACGACGAGCTGGTCCGCGTCGGCGGCGAGGTGTCAGCGGCACGGGCACGGGCGGTGCGCGGACTGGAGCCGGAGGCGGCCCGCTTTCACTCGGAGATCGCGCTGGGGGAGCGACTGGAGATCGAATACCAGGGCCCGCCGTCAGATATGGCTGAGGCTGTGCATAACTCCCTGGCCGAGGACCTCAGGCGAGGCACCACGAGCGTCGGCCCCCACCACGACGACCTGCGTGTCCTGCTCGACGGACGCGACGCCCGAGCTTACGGCTCGCAGGGCCAGCAACGGACCGCGGTGGTGAGCCTGAAGCTGGCCGAGGCGGCGCTGACCGCCCTGCGGACCGGTGAGCGGCCGGTGCTCTTGCTTGACGACGTCCTTTCGGAGCTGGATGGGGAGCGCAGGGCGGCTCTCCTCCGGCAGGTGTCGGCAGAGGGCCAGGTGATCATCACCTCGGCCGAAGCGGGGCCGTTTCCGCCCGAGCTCATGTCCAGGGCCCGGGTCTGGAGCGTGGTCGCCGGCGAGATCGAGCCCTGTGGATAAGCTGGGCAATATCCTCCCGCGGGTGCTGCGCCGCCAGCCGGGTGGCGGCCGGCTGTTGGGGACGCAGGTGGCGTCCGCATTTCGGACCCTCATCGGCCCGGAGCCGGCCCGGTTCTGTGACGAGGTGGAGCTTCGGTCCGGCACGCTGGTGGTCACCACCTCAAGCCCCGCGCTGGCGCATCAACTGAGGCTGGATTCCGAGACCATCGTGGCCCGCCTCAACGGCCTTGCCCTCGGCCGCAAGGTCCGCAATCTCCGGGTCCGCATCGGACGCTCGACGCTCTCCGAGTGACCATGCGGCTGGGGGTTGAACAGCGGCAGGCTTCCGCCATCGGGAGCGGGCCTGTCCGAGTTGTGGCGGGGGCGGGTACAGGGAAGACCGCCGTCATCGCTGAACGCTTTCGCAGGCTGGTCGCCGCCGGCGCCTCGCCTGCGTCGATCCTGGTCATGACTTTCACGGACCGGGCAGCCGCGGAGATGCGGCAGCGAATCGAGGACCTCATCGACGCGCCGGCGCCGTCTGTCGGCACGTTTCATTCGATCGCGCTCGGGTGGTTGCGGTCGGATGGCCGGCTGGTCGGAGTCCCCGCGGGCTTCCGGATCCTCGCCGGCGCCGATCGCTGGATCCTCGCCCGACAGCTGATGTGGGACCTCGGCGACCCGGCGCTCACCGGTGACGAGCGGCCAGACGATCTGGTCCAACCAGCGTTGCAGATGCTCGAGCGGATGAAGCAGGAGCTGGTGCCCCTGAAGCGGCTCTCTGCGTGGGCGGCATCGACCGATGAAACCGAGCGGGCGCAGTTGATGAAGGCGTGCGTCCGCCTGTTCCAGGCCTATGAGCGCGCGTGCCGCAAGCAGAGGCTGCTCGATTTCGAGGATCTCCTGACCCTGGCGGTGAGGCTGCTGGAAGAGCAGCCTGCCGTGCGCGGCTTGTACGGCGCCCGTTATCCGCACGTGCTCGTCGACGAGTACCAGGACCTGAACCTGGCGCAGGAACGTCTCGTGGAGCTGGTCGCCCAGGGCGGCGCTCCGTTCATCGTCGGCGACGACGACCAGAGCATCTACCGCTTCAGGGGAGCCTCCCGCGCCAGCCTCGAGCGGTTCTTGAGCCACTTCCCATCGGCGCGCACGGTCACCCTCGGCCGCAACCGTCGCAGCTCGCGGCGCATCGTCGCGGCGGCGGCGGCTCTGATCGCGAACAGCCCCGAGCGCCTTCACAAAGAGCTGAGATCGAGTCGGGCCGGAGACAAGGTGGAGCTGTGGCTCTGCCCCGATGGCATCACCGAGGCGAACGCGATCGCCGCCGAAGCAGACCGTCTCGCGCTGGAGGGCGTTCCGCTGTCGGAGATCGCCGTGCTCTGTCGCACGAACGCCATCGCCCGCCCGATCGCAGAAGCTCTGGCGGCGGGCGGCCTTCCTCACGTGGTCATCGGGGGCCATGGCTTCTACGACCGGCCCGAGGTCAAGGACGTGATCGCGCTGCTGAGGGTCATGCGCGACCCGACAGACGTTGTCGCGCTGGCTCGCGCGCTGACCCGTCCACCCTGCGGTCTCGATGCTGCCGATGCGCTGAGCAGGCTCCGCGACCACGACGGAGTCGCGCCCCTCGAGGCGCTTCACGGCTGGGCGCCGGCGGCTGGACTGGCGGCTCTACTCGATGTTCTTTCGAAGCAGGCCGCGAGCCTCGACGTGCGCGACCTCTTCTTCGAGCTGATGGAGAGGAGCCGGTACCTCCAGGTGCTCGGCGCCGGCCTGGAGGCAGGCGAGGCGGCGCGCGCGACCGCCAACGTCAGTCGTTTCGCGGAGATGATCTCGGAGTTCTGCGAGACGTCGACCGACCTCTCGCTGGAGGCCTTCATGCGTCACCTCGATCTCGTGCTGCTGTCGGGCGAGGACGAGCAGCCGGCCGCTGTCGAAGGGCTCGTAGACGCCATCCAGGTGATGACGATCCACCAGGCAAAGGGGCTCGAGTTCGACGCCGTGTTCGTGCCCGGTTTGGTGGAGGGGCGCCTGCCGCAGTCGGGCCGGTCGCCGCGCTTCGAGCTTCCGCCCGCGGTGCTGGAACCGCTGGTGCGCGGGCGCGAGGACGTGGTCGCGGAGGAGCGCCGCCTGCTGTACGTGGCGATGACGCGGGCAAGGCTGCGCCTTTATCTCACGCGTGCCTCGCACTACGAGGGCGGCCGGCGCTGGAGGGACTCCCGTTTCCTCGCGGAGGTGGGCAGCGCCGGCGCGCGAACGGTGGTTGAGCGAGAGGTCCCAGCCAGCTTGCGCCCCGCTCCGAAACCCTTTCCCCAGAGGGGAGAGGGTGACATCGTGCTCTCATACTCCGCCATCGCTGCTTATCGCGACTGCCCGAAGCAGTACTGGTACCGGTACGTGCAGCGCCTTCCGGCGGCTCAGAGCGCCGAGGCGGTGCAGGGCGTGATCCTTCACGAGGTGCTGCGGCGGGCGGGCGAAGAGCGGCAGCGGGGAAAGAAGGTCACCGCGGCCCTGCTCCGCTCGCTGCACACAGACGTGTGGGGCAGCACCGGATTCCCTGATCCGCTGCGCGCGCCGACCTTCATGCGCAACGGGGCGCAGCAGCTGGAGGCCTACCGCAAGCGCGGTGGCTTTGATTCAAAGTCGGAATATCTCGAGCAACCTTTCTCAGCCGGCCTGGACGGCTGGACGCTGCGCGGGGTGATCGATCGCGTGGATCGCACGGATTCTGGCTGGCGAATCCTCGACTACAAGACCGGCCGGCCCATCGCACGCGGCCGGCGCGATCTCCAGGTGGCGCTCTATTCGATCGGCGCCGGCGTGGCGCTGAAACTGCATCCGATCGAGCTTGAGGTCGTCTATCTGGCGTCCGGCGAGACGCTGCGGCTCGAGCGCCCTGAAGCACTGGCGGGGGAAGCGCGGAAGCAGGCGGCGGAGGTGGCCGAGGGCGTGAAGGCCGGCCGTTTCGAAGCGCGCCCAGAGCGCCGGCGCTGCAGGCTGTGCCCCTTCCGGCTCGCCTGCGTGGAGGCCCTGTAACGAGCGGCCAGCAGAAGGCACTCGCGGGCGATGTCCGACGATGCATATGGATGCGCCAACTCCGCCGCGCGGCGTGACATCTCGCGCCAGGTGGGCCCGCCTTCGGCGAGCACCCGAATCTCTTCGAGCAGATCTTCTTCATCCGGCGAGAACTTGCCGACACCGGAGGTGACGACGAAGTCGACGTTCGGAGTTTCCTGCCCGGGCAGAAAACCGGTGATCACCAGCGGGAGCCCGGTGGCAAGCGCCTCGGCGATCGCGCCCGGTCCCGCCTTCGTGACCGTGACGTCGCACGCCCGCATCAACTCCGGCATGTAGTCGACGAATCCGAGCACCAACGTCGGAGTGGCGAACCGCTCCTCGGCAAGGCGCCGGCGCAGCTTTTCGTTCCGGCCGCAGACGGCGACGACCTGCCACTGGTGAGGCTCCTCAGCCAGGCTGCGCACCTGCTTCAGCAGCCCGCCGGCACCGGCTGCGCCGCCGATCACGAGAACCGTGAAGCGCGACTCGTCGAGGCCGAAGCGGCGGCGAAGAGCCTGCTTCTCGCCCGGCGCGGGGGGCCGAAACCGGAGGTCGACAGGAAGGCCGAGCAGCTTGACGCGGTCCGCCGGAACCCGTCGCCGGATCGCGACCTTGCGGGCCAGCTCGGTCGGCACGACCACGAGGTCCGCCCGGCTGAACGTCCAGCCGCGGTGGAAGTCGACCAGGTCGGTGATCACGGTCATCAGCGCGCGTGGGCGGCCGCTCCTCTGGATCGCCTGGTAGGTCATGTGGTTGAGAAGTGGATGCACCGAGAGCACTACGTCGGGATCGTGGAGCTTGATCAGATCGACGGTGGCCTTACGAACCCCCCGCCCGAAGATCGCGCGGATGGCGGCGAACGTTGCCTTGGTGTTGCTCGTGTGATAGACCGCACCCCACGCGACCCGGGAGCGTTGGATCATCGGCGAATAGAGCGACGCGAGCCTCCGGACGACCGCAGGGCCCTGCGCCATCAGGGGGTCCGCGACGGTGACCACGCATGAGGGATCGAAGAGCTTCAAAGCGTCTGTCAGCGCCCTTGCCGCAGCCCGGTGACCTCCACCGGTGTCGCTGAAAAGAATCAGGACCCTCGGCGCGCCGCCAACCGGCGTCGGAGCTGGGGGCGGTACCTGGGGGGCTCCAGCGTCCGCCGGCTCTACGCCTACTTCCGTCGGGCGGCGGCCCGTCGCGCGATCCATCGCATGTTGTACTGCGCGAGCAGGAGCGTGATGAAGACCATTCCGATGATCCCGATGCCGACCCACAGCATGGTGCGCTTGGCCAGCTCGTTGGCGGACAGTGGCGGTGATCCGCCGATGAGGTTCTGCTGGATGATGAAGGACGCCAGGTCCTTCACGTCCTGGTCGGTGAGGGCCAGGTTGCCGCCCTTGATCGGCATGTTGGCAGACCGCGGGTCGCCCGGTTTGGCCACCCGCCCGTTCGTGATGATGTCGATCAGGAAAGTCGCATCCAGGCTGCTGGGCACCCCGGGCAGCTTCTCGATCGGGTTCAGGGCGGGGCCGATACCACCGGTCAGGCTGGCGCCGTGGCAGCTGGTGCAGTTGGCGGAGTAGAGGGTCGAGCCTTTGACCGGGTCGCCTGGCAGGGGAATCGGGCTGCCCGAGGGGGACGGCGAGCTGTCGGCCAGGGTGGTGATCGTCGTGAGCGCCACGAGCGCCGGCACCGCCACCAGGAGCAGCGCGGACAGCTTGAAGCGCTTGTTGCGCGCGACGAGCGCGGGCAGGAGGGTCCGTATCGGTCGCAGCCGCATGGCGCGGAAAATCATAGCCTGCCCACATTTTGGGGCCCGGGGCGGGAATAGTCGGGAACCGCGTAGGTTTACTCCTGATATGGCGTCATGCTCTCCGGTCTCCCGTTCGGCTTTCTGCTGCGTATCGAGGCGCTGGCTAGACGCGAGATCGGCCTACCGTGGCTGAGGCGACCTCACTGATCTCCGACCGTGGATCCGCGCGGAGGCGGATCGCGGTCATCTCCATGCACACATCACCGACCGCCTCATTGGGCGAGTACGGAAACGGCGGTCTCAACCTCTACGTGCGCGAGGTCTGCAGCGCCTTCAGCGACCGCGGCATCGCCACCGACATTTTCACCCGCCGGCAGTCGGCCGACGAGCCGGCGCTCGAGTCGCTGGCGGCGCTTTCCAGGGTCATCTACCTGCCCGCCGGTCGCAGCCTGGACAAGTATTCTCTCTACAACGAGGTGCCCGGCTTTGCCGCAGGGATCGCCTCGTTTGCCGAGCAAGAGCAGATTCAGTACGACCTCCTTTACTCGCACTACTGGCTGTCCGGCGAGGTCGCCTGCCTTCTCCGGCCACGCATGGGGGCTGGATGGGCGCACATCGCGCACACGCTCGGCCTCGTCAAGAACCGCACCCTGGCGAGCGGCGCCCGGCCCGAGCCCGCACTCCGGATTCGCGTCGAGGGCGAGATCGCGCGCCAGGCGGACCTGCTCATCGCGTCCACCTCCGACGAGAGCGACGACCTCGTCCGGCTCTACGGGGCCGACCCCGAGCGCGTCTACGTCTTGGCACCCGGCATCGACCTGGTCACCTTCCAGCCGCTCGAGCGGTCGGACGCTCGCCGGAAGATCGGCTACGGCCCGGGGCGGTTGCTGCTCTTCGTCGGCAGGCTGGAGCGCCTCAAGGGCGTGGAGATCGCGATCCGCGCGATGGCTCTGCTCAGTGATCGCGAGCACGACGACCTTCGGCTGATCGTCCTGGGCGAGGACAGTCGTGAGGGAGACGAGAGCGAGAAGGAGCGCCTGAAGGCGGTCGCTTCCGCGTTGGGCGTGCGCGACCGCGTGGACTTCCTGGGCTCGGTCGCGCACCACGAGCTGCCGTACTTCTACGCGGCCGCCGACGTGTGCGTGATGCCTTCCTACAGCGAGTCGTTCGGACTGGTTGCGCTGGAGGCGCAGGCGTGCGGCCGCCCCGTGGTCGCCTCTGGTGTTTCGGGGCTGCGCTCGGTCGTCCGTGACGAGGTCAGCGGGTACCTCATCGAGAGTGACGACCCTGCGACTTACGCGGAGCGGATCGGACGACTTCTCGCCAACCCCGAGCTCGCGCAGCAGATGGGCCGCCGAGGCCGGCTACTGGCGCAGCGATTCTCGTGGACGCAGACCGCCGATCGACTCGAGGGCCTGTTCGAGGACGTGATCGAGAGTGGTCACGCCCGCGTCCAGGCCGGCGTCTTGCACGAATAGGGGAACGTATCGGGGTCAGAGACGGTCAGCGGAGTCGGCCGGGTGCCGTCGCCGTTCATCAACCAGACCTGGCTTCCGTTCAGAAAGGCGATCTGGTGGCCGTCCGGTGAGGGCACAGGATCGGCGACGGAGATGCCAGGATCTAATGGCAGCGCGAGGGTGGGAGCCAGAGCCGCCGGGGGGGCGATCACGCTGACCACGAACGCTTTTCGCACGCTGCCCGTCGCCGTCTGCACACCCGCTGCGAAGACGATATGGACCGAGTCCGGCATCCACGTAGGCGTGGCGATGTCCCCGCCGCCGGCGACCGTCGTGGTGACGCCTGCTCCGGTGAGGTTCCGGATCTTCAGGCTCGTCGCGCCGATGTCCTGGCGAAGGTAGGCGAGCCGGTTCCCGGCCGGCGCCCAGGTGAGATCGCTGATCGGCGCAGCCTCGGAACCGAGCTCGTAGCGCGCCTGTAGCCCGACGTCATAGCCCCAGATGATGCTGGCCTGAGCGTCAACGTGGACGAAGGCGAGGCGCAGGCCGCCTGGGTCGACCACGGCATCCGTGACCGAGTCGGAGATCACCCTGTCGACTCCCTCCGACGACAGGCGGTGCAGTACGCCGCCGTCGTCTAGGTAGACGTACCCCAGGCCTTCGGCCAGAGCACCGGCCCAGGTGGCCTTGAACCCGAGCGGGATCGGATCCCGTCCCGGGGTCAGCACCGACCACGTCTCGTCGTCGCCCTGGATAAGCATCCGGTCACCCTCGGGCGACCAGCTGAACGAATGGACGGCGGCGCCGGCGAGCACCTTTCGAGGAAAGCTCAGCTCATTGACCATCCACAGGGCACCCGCGCTGCCGTCGGTGTTCGTGGTGGTGAAAGCGATCCAGTGCCGCAACTGGCGGATATCGCCGGTGGTGAAAGAGATGCTTTCAGGCTTCGCGAGTTGATTGCCGTCCGCATCGACGGCGGAGGTGGCGACGGCGATCCTGTACGACGTCGACGGCTGCAGAAACGATGCCGGGCCGATGATCGCGCGCCGTCCATCAGTCGGGTCGAGGCGGACGCTGAAGGGAGTCTCCGGACTGATCGTGATCGCGCCCTGGAGGCTGGGTCCGTTCATGTCGCGGGAAAACTCGATCGACAGGTAGGCTGCGGGATCGACGCCGGTCTCGCCCTTCGCGGGACTCGAGCCGGCCAGGCTGGGCGGTCCCTCGGTGACAAAGGACCAATGATGTCGAAGCACGGCGGTGTTGCCCGCGGTATCGCTGTAACCAGCCTCCAGCACGACCTCGTATGTCGTATTCGGCGTCAGAGTCGCGTGGTTGAACGTGAGCTGACGTCGGTTGGTCCACAGGACGCTGCCCGGGGTGGCGGGGACCAGGTGCAGCCGGCTCTCGACAGAGGGTATGTCCACATCGTGGTCGAACGTGATCAGGATGGGGGCGGCGGTGGACACGTCCTTGGCTCCACGCTCAGGCGAGTAGTCGACGATCTGAGGTGGATTGCCGCCGCACGCAGCCAGCCCAAACAGGACCAGCGCCCAAGCAGAGAAGACCGCACACCGTTGGACAAGGATGATGGAGCGGAAGCCCGGATTCATTCCGGGCGCCACCCAAACCGGATGCTTGCTTCGCCTTGACATGGCGTAACACCAGGGGGGCACGTGGGGGGATCCTGATCCCCCCGCGCTATTAGAGGTGGGACTTGAGCCGCGCCCTCATCTCGTGCGCCAGCTGCTCGAGGCGCGACGAGTCGACGAATAGCAGCGAGATGCTCGGGATCTGGTCGATCGCGCCCTCGATGCCGGACTCCGACGGGTCGGCGGCGCCGAGTATGTCCTTCACCTTGCGCGCCCGGTTTCCAAGTGCGTCCTCGGCCATCCCTTGCAGCTCGGCCACGATGGGCGACCAGTCACGCTGCGGTCCACTCGACGCGGGTGGCGTCGTCGGTGCAACCTGCATGGCGGGCTGCGATGGCGGTGTCGGGAGAGTGACCGGGGAAGCGGGCGTGTAGGTCGGGTACACCGCGGTGGGCGCCGGCGGCGGGGTCTCCTGGGTGATGACCGGCATCGGGCTGGTGACCGGTTCAAGGGGAGGAGGCGGCGCGGTCGTGGAGACCGGCTGGGCGCCACTGCGCGGGCCTCGCTGCGAAGCCACCACCTCGTCGACATCCAGCGGTGGGTGCTTGACCGTATCAGCCGACTTCACTTCGATCATCGCGCTCGGGTCGTCACACAGTGCGAGCGCGCGGTCGGGCTTGTCGGAGATATCGCGGGACTCGCTGGTGTAAGCGCCGGCGAGCTCGCCCTCCGACATGATGATCACGCCGGTGCCGGCCGAGGCCCGAATCATCACACTCCCGCTGAGCTTGCGGTCGCTGAGAAACTTGAGGAGGGCTTTCATGTCGACCCACCCCGCATAGAGCTCGGTGTACATCGGCTTGGAGACGGTGAGCTCGTAGAGGCCGTCGATGAGCTCGGGCGAAAGGCCCACCACATCGAGGACTCCATGGCCACTGGTCACGTCCTCGTTGAACTGGTGCAGAGCCGTCTTGCCGAGCATCAGGCCCCCGGGCTCTGCCGCACCGTCATACAGGCACGCGACCGCCGCGCCGTCGCGGAAGAGGATCAAGCCGGTGGCATCGTCCGTCAGGAGGCGTACATACCCCGTGTATCCCTCCTTCTCAAGCGTTGTGATCAGGCGTGGGAAGTCGACGAACGACGTCTTCAGCGAGTCATAGATGACCTGCCCGGCAGGGACCGGTATGGGCTCGCGGCCGTGCTTTGGTTGCGGTCGGTGCTTCACGCCGCGTCTCGGCTGGGGTGCTTCCAACTTCTTCTCCGGTTCAGGATGATCTCGGCGCTCCCCTCGCGCCTCTGCCTTCTCGACCTTGGGGGGTTCGGGCGTGTCCTTTTGGGGCGATGCTTCGGCTGCATTGACCAGCTCGGGGATGCCGGCCTTGACTGTCTCATCGGCCGGAAGCTTAGCCTTCGTGTCGAACTCGAACTCACCTTTGCTCCAATTCAGAGCGCTGACGACGGCATCGTCGCCTGCCAGACCATTGCCTTGCGCATGGAAGAGGTGCCCGAACAGGAAGTAGAGGGACGTGGCTTCGCCAGATCCATTCCTGAGCGTAAGCGTACCGGTGGACCGCTCGCCTTGAGCGGCTTCCAGCAGCGAGCGAAGGGGTGTTTCGGCCAACGAGCCGTTTGACTGCAAGAGCCTTCTCCTGAGATCGGCCCAGCCCGATCGTGGGATTAAGAGAAAGTTAGTATAGATATCGGTATCAGATTCGCGCGCCAGGACCAGCCCGAGGCCGGCGAAGCCGTTCCGCACCCGCTCAAGCCATTTCCGCCGCGCTTGCTGCTCGTGCGCCACGGCCAGTCGACCTGGAACAACGAGCACCGGATCCAGGGCCAGCTGGATCCCCCGCTGTCGGAGGAGGGTCGCCGCCA
>JBGPOC010000031.1:0-12236 GCA_041487825.1 Candidatus Dormibacteraceae bacterium
GCGGCGTGAATGCGCTGCGCGCATTGCGACCTTAACAACCAGGGTTTTCGTATCGCGCCTGGCGGCCTAGCTTGGCGGCATGCGCAACCTGCTACGGAAACCGCTTCCCTGGATGGTCATCATCGAGTGCGCCATCGTCGCGACGCTGCTGTTCTTGGCCTGGCGCATGGTCGCCGCCGCGCCGGCCCCCACTGTCATGGCGCCGCCCGGCGGCTCCACGTCGGCGCAGGCGGGTGAGTCGACTGGGCCGGTGACCACGGGCGATGCCGCCCGGCCCACGCCGGCCGGCCGGTTGCTCCCGGGGCTCAACGTCGACGCCGGATTCTGGCGTACGCGCCTTGCGGAGCTCAACCGAGGCGAGACGGCTTTCGAGCTCCTGGAATGGAGGCTCGTGCACTCGGCGACGGACGCGGCCCGCCGCTATGTCGAGTCCGTGGTGCTCCCGTCTGTCGTGCGAGCCCAGCACCCACGGCGATGAGGCATCGCCGGACAGGCGACTGCCCCTCGGAGCCGGCGGCGGTGCCGCCGGCTATGACGAGGTCGCGAGCAGGCTCCTGGGACGACCTATGACTTCTCGGGGGTCATCGTGACGTTGCCGTTCAGGGTGGCCCCGTCCTCGACCGTCAGGCGGGCGACCTTGACCTCGCCGTTCAGGCGGCCCGAGCCGCCGAGCGTCAAGCGGCGCCGAGCGGTCACGTTGCCATTCACCTGACCGCGAACGTTGACGTTCGCGCCTTCGATCGACGCCTGGACGGTCGCCGTCGACTCGACCAGGACGTCGCCGCTCGCCTTCAGCTCGCCTTCGACCGTGCCGTGGACCTTCAGGTCGCCATGAATGTCGAGGCGTCCGTGCAGGCTGTCGCGGGGGCCGAGCGTGACGACGTTGGTACCACCGTTCTGCGTGGTCCCGGCCGTATGGGCCGCGGACTTCTCAGCTTGGGCCATGTGGGCCTCCTCTACCGGGATTTGATGCGCTTCCGTGCGTCCTGTTCAACTCTTCCCGACCGCTGCTATTGCGGTCCCAGGGCGCCATTTTGGGTGAGCCCTGAATTGGACGAGCTAGCATCGTAACAGGTGCAATTGAACGTACTGGGACGAAGGGAGGCCGCGAGTGACCGCGGCGCGTATGCAGAGTCGCGATCGCACTCATGGCAATGATGGACCCCGACGCCTCTGACGAGATGACCGACCACCTGGTCGATTTCTTCGATCGGATCGCATCCCAGTACGACGATTGGGCAGGTGGACAGCATGGCCGGGTGGCGGCGAGGTTGGTCGAGCTGGCTGCGCCGAAGCAGGGCGAGCACGCGCTCGACGTCGGTACCGGCACCGGGCTCGTCGCCAACCTGGTGGCGGCCAAGGTTAGTCCCGGCACCGTCATCGGCATCGACCTCTCCGACCGCATGCTGTCGATCGCGCGCTCGCGTCGCGCGAAGAACGCGCAGTTCGTCGGAATGGCCGCCGAGCGGCTCGTCTTCCGGCCCGAGACCTTCGACCTGGTCACGATGGGGGAAGCGCTCGCGTACCTGTCCGATCCCACCGACGCCCTGGCGGAGGCGCATCGCGTGCTCCGGGCGGGTGGGAGGCTCGCGGTCTCCTGCCAGCGCCGCAGCCTGAGCACGCGCGCCCAGGATCTCTTCTTCCAGGGCCTGGCGCCCCTGGCCCGGCGCCACTATCTCAGCCTGCCCCGCTACAGCTCCGACCGGGCGCGCTTCGGCGAGCCGGACGTGCTGCCTCAGCTGCTCGAAGCCGCCGGCTTCGAAGTCACCCGGCTCACGGAGATGGTCACCGGCGGGCGCGCTCGGAACGCGCAGGAGTGGACCGACCTGATGGCGGGGGCGGGCCCGCTGCCGTACACGCTGATCACCTCACTGGGCCCTCGATATCGGCTCGAGCTGGAGGCGGAGGTGGAGTCCGCGATGGAGAGCCTGGGTGATCCCGACGACGCCTACCGCTATCACCACTCTTACATCATCGTGGTGGCACTTAGGTCCGGCTAGAGGCCGGACCAACCCCTCCCCGCTCATGGGGAGGGCGGCCCCGACCGCGTAGCGGGCGCGGCCGGGTGGGGCCGTTCTTGGTGTGCATCGGTTTTGCGCCCCAGGGTGGCGAACACCACCAATGCGGCGAGGATGCACAGAATCGCCGCGATGGTGAAGATCTCGCGGTATTCCTGCAGGAAGGCGGCGGAGACGAGCCGCGCGAGGTGGTCGACCCGCGCACGCACGTCCGGGTCCGTGAGCTGCGGCGTGCCCAGGATCTGCCGGAAGCGGAAGAGCCCGAACGCGGTCAGCGCGGAGAGCCCGATCAGCATGCCCATGACACGCGCCAGCACCACCAGGCTGGAGGCGAGGCCGTGGTACTGGGTCCGAGTGAGCTGGAGCACCGCCGCAGTCAGGGGTGCGATGACGATCCCGAAGCCGAGACCGCACGCGCCCAGGGCGATGTCGGCCGGCCTCAGCGGCCCCACGCGCAGCGCCAGCTCGCCGGCCTGCCAACCGGACATCTGCAGGAACGCCGCTGCCGACAAGACCATGCCGGCGATCGCGGTCAAGCGGCCGCCGAGTCCGAGGCGGCCCGCCATGAGCCCGCCGAGCACCGCCCCCACCGGTACGCCGAGCAGGAACCGCGTGAGGAGCAGACCGGCTGCCAGCTGATCGAGGTTGAAGACAAGCCGGCCCAGGATCGGCACGTCCACGAGGGCGACCATCAGCGCCGCGCCGATCAGAAGGTTCGCCGCGCTTACGCCGGCGAACCGGCGGCTGCGCAGGAGCTGGCGCGGAATCAGCGGCGCGAGGCTGCGGACCTGGCGCCATCCGTAAAGCGCAAGGACGATCAGGCTCAGGGTCCCGAGTGGGATGAACAGGCCGCTGGTCGCGCGGTTGGCGGGATCGTCCGGGTACAGAGCGATCACCAAAAGACCTAGTCCGAGACCGAGCAGTGACGCGCTTTTCCAATCAACTTTCCGGGCCGTCTCGCCGGCCCGGTTGTCCGGGGTCCGCGCGGGCGCGCCGGCACCCCGATCGCGACTTGCCAACAGCAGACCCGCGGCGCACACGGCCGCGAGCGGCAGATTCAGCCAGAAGACGAATCGCCATCCGCCGAGAGCCGAGGCTGCGGACGCCAACGTGGCGCCGTAGAGCGGTCCGAAGACGCTGCCCGCCTCCTGCAGCGCGGAGACCGAGCCGAGTGCAAAGGTTCGACCGCCGTTGCTGTAGAGGTCGGCGGCCAGCGCCAGGGTGAGTGGGACCAGCCCGCCACCACCCAGGCCTTGCAGGACGCGACCGGCCACGAGCCAGGGCAGCCCAGGAACGCTCGAAAGGCCCGCGGTCGCGGTCACGGCCGAGCCGGCGGCGAATGTGACCATGCAGAGGGCGTACACGGGAGCGCGGCCTCTCACGTCGGAGTAGGCCCCGAGCAGCGGCATCGCGATGACGTAGCCGCACAGGAAGCCGGTCACGATCGGTGTCGCCTGTTCGAAGCGGTCGATGGTGAGACCGACATCCGCGATCATCGCGGGCAGAAGAGTCACGACCAGGTAAGCGTCGAGGGCGGCTACGAACAGGCCGGCCCCGGCCAACCCGAGGAGGGCAGATCTTCGCGTCACGCGCGGACGGTCAAGGCGTGGGTGAGGCGATAGTGACCGCGGCGTTGAAACCGCTCAAGTCAACCTCCACGGAGCTGGCGGCGCCGTTGTCCCCGAACGCCCCGTCGAGCACGGCTTTGCGTATCAAGTGATCTGATCCGCCCACCCAGATCGTGGCGGCGACATCTCCGGACGATTTGAGCTGAGGCAGGAGGGCTTCGATCTGCGCCGAGGTGTACGTCGCACCGACCTTGTGCGCGTCGACATCACCCACCTTCTCCGAGCCGAGGTACTTCGGATCCTTGCCTGCCGGGATGACCGCGGGAAGACCGGTCTTGAGGTCGAAGAGCTTGGCCACGTCCGGGATGGCCGCCGCGTCCTTTCCGGTCACCTCGGTGAAGCCGGAGAGTGGCGGGCGGAGGTAGACGTGGCCACCGGAGATGACGACCTCCAGGCCGATCAGAAGATCCTGGTAGCGGACCGTGTAGACGGTGTCGCTTTCGTTCGGCAGCCGCACGGTCGCCTTTGCGCTCACGAGCTCGTAGCCCTGAAAGGTGATCTTCCCCTTCGTGAACTTGAGAGTCGCGCTCACCGAATTGAGCTTCGCCATCGCTGCTCCCCCGTCGTGAAGAGCCTGCGCCGGATCCACGGGTTGAAGTCCTCCGCACGCGGAGGCGCCCAGCGCTGCCAGCGCCATCGCGACGAGCGCGGTGAACCTCGGGCTCCGTCTCACTTCACAAGTATCAGCCCCGCGTCCTGCCTGTTTGTGACGCCTCAGGTTGTGTGGTCGTCCCCGGCGCGAACGATCAGGCGGATGGGCCGGTCGTAGAAAAGGTAGTCCCACGCCCAGTTGACGAGGACAAGGATCCGGCTGCGGAAGCTGATCACATTGACGAGATGAACGGCCAGCCACATCGTCCAGCCGAAGAATCCGGACAGCCGGATACGTCCTAGCTGCGCCACGGCGGAGTTGCGCCCGATCGTGGCCATCATCCCGGGGTCCTTGTAGCGAAAGGCCGTGGCGCCACCGTTTCCGACCAGCTCGGCGATGCTCGCTGCGACGTGCCGGCCCTCCTGCATCGCGACCGGGATGAGCATTGGGAGCGGAGCGCCTCCATCGAGGGCGCCGGCCAGGTCGCCGATCACGAAAACGGTGGGATGGCCGGGGACCTGAAGAGTTGGGTCGACCTTGACTCGCGCCTGTCGGCCGAGCGGCGCCCCGATGGCGCTTCCGACGTCGGAAGCCCTGACCCCTGCCGTCCATATGACCGTGCCGGCGGCGACCTCCGTGCCGCCAGCCAGCCGGATGGAGTCTGCGGTCACCTCTTCGACCCTGGCCCCGAACATCACCTCCACGCCCTTCTTCTCGAGGGACCTCCGCGCAGCATCGCGCAATGGGGCCGTGAACGCGGCCAGCAGCGAGTCCGCAGCCTCCAGGAGCAACACGCGGACCTCGTGGAGGTCGAGGTCGCGGTAGTCCTTGCGCAGCACCAGCCGGATCAGCTCGGAGAGCGCGCCTGCGAGCTCGACTCCCGTCGGCCCGCCGCCCACCACCGCGAACGTCAACATCGTCCGGCGCGGCGCGGGATCGGTCGTCCAGCGCGAGGCCTCGAACTGCGCCAGCACGCGGTTTCGCAACGCCAGGCCGTCGTTCAGATCCTTAAGGCCGAAGGCGTGACGCGCCAGCGACTGGTTGCCGAAGTAGTCGCTCTGGCTGCCGGTCGCGAGCACCAGGTAGTCATATGGAACCGGGCCGCGGTCGGTCAGCAGCTGCCGATTTTCGAGGTCGGCGCCGGTGATCTCCGCCTGGCGGAACTCGACGTTGTCGAGCGAGCGGACGAGCTCTCTGACGGGCCGGGCGATCTCACCGGGGTCCAGCAACGCCGACGCGACCTGGTAGAGCAAGGGCGTGAACAGGTGGTAGTTGCGCCGGTCGATCAGCAGGACGTCCACCACCGCACTCGCAAGGGCGCGCGCACACGTGAGCCCGCCAAACCCCGCCCCCGCGATGACCACCCGAGGGTGGGTCATTTGTCAGGTGGCTTGCGGAACCGTCCCGTGCCGTGCCGGCGGTTGGCCATCTTCTCGAGGGCGACCGCTCCTCCCGTCGCCTCCAGCAGCGATTTCGGCAGCTTCTGCTTCTTCTTGAGGACCGGCTCGAAAAGGTCCCCCTGCTTGGCAACGCGCGCCAGGACCTGGTCCGAGTCGAAGACCAGCAGGTTCGGGTCGCCTGACTTCAGGCACTTCTCCACCTCCGCCCACGACACCGGCGTGGAAACGGTCGGCCGCTGCTTCGCCCGCAGCGAGTAGACGTTGACCGTCGTCTTGTACTGGTCGTTCTGGCTCCAGTCGATGAGCACGCGGCCGGTGCGGAGCTCCTTGAGTTGCTTGTGAACGACGAGCTTGGGGTGGCGGTCCTCGAACAGCTGTGCCAGCCCTTTCGACACGACTTTGGTTTCGACGTATGTGACCTTCGTGTTGAGAGGCACGTACAGCTGCAACCCCTTGGAACCGGACGTCTTGGCGCAGCACTCGAGCCCGTGCTCGGCGAAAAGGTCGCGCAGCATCAGGCCCACCCTGCAGCACTCGACGATCGTCGCCGGCGGACCGGGGTCGAGGTCGAAGACCATGGTGCGCGGCTGCGGCAGGTTGTCGGCGTGGGACAGCGATGTGTGGAACTCGAGCGTGGCCAGGTTCCCGAGCCAGACCAGGGTCGGCAGGTCCTGGCACAGGCAGTAGTACATGTCGCGGTTGTTGCCCTCGCTCCATACGGTCGCCGTCTCGACCCAGGGCGGCCTGTGCTTGGGGCAGTTCTTCTCGTAGAAGAACTCGGCGTCGACGCCGTTCGGATACCGTTTCAGGGTCAGGGGGTGGTCGCGCGTGTGGGGGAGGATGGCGGGCGCGATGCGCGTGTAGTAATCGATCACCTGCGCCTTCGTGAAGCCGACCTCGGGATAGAGGACCTTCTCGAGGTTGGTCAGCTTGAGAACACGGTTCTCGATCTTGACCTCGACCGCTGTCTCCTTAGCCACCTTCGCGCACCACCTTGCGCGCCGGCTTATCGGCGCGCAAGCCCTTGAACGAGGGGGCGCGCAGCTGGCCGGAGCGCGTCCATTCGACGAACTCGAGCTCTGCCACGAGCTTCGGCTTCACATAATGGGCGGCCCGCGGCGGCGTGCCGAGGTCGAACGGGCTCTTCTCCTGCGCGAGCGGTTTGAGGAGGCCGGCCAGCTTCTCGAGCATCGCGTCGGTGAAGCCGGTTCCGACTTTGCCCGCGTACTGGAACTTGCCCTTGTTGTAGTAGCCGACCAGCAGCGCGCCCGGGTATCCTCGCCGCTTGCCTTCGCCTTCGAGCCACCCGCCTATCACCAGCTCCTGCCGGTTGCGGTTCTTGACCTTCACCCAGGCGCCGCTGCGGCGTCCCGGCTCATAGCGCGAGTCGAGCTTCTTGGCCATGACGCCTTCGAGGCCTGCCTTCGAGCTGGCTTCGAGCATCGCCTGGCCGCCGCCTTTCTCGAAAGGAGGCGTCTGCCATGACGCACCAGCCAGCTTGAGCTGAGCCAGAAAGCGGCGCCTTTCCGTGTAGGGCTCGGAGAGAAGCGAATGGCCGTCCTGCCAGAGGAGGTCGAAAACCATGTACGTGACGGGGACCACCTTCATCTTCCGGCGCACCTCTGACTCCGACGTGAGGCCCATTCGCTGCTGGATCTCCTCGAAGCTCGGCCGTCCTTTCTCGTCGAGGGCGACGATCTCGCCGTCGAGGATGACCTCGCGCGAGCCGAGTGCCCTACCCATCGCGTGGATCTCGGGATAGCGGGGCGTTATCTCCTCGCCGCTGCGGCTGATGAGTCGCACACGGCCGCCGTCGACGTAAGCGAGAGCGCGGATGCCGTCCCACTTGAACTCGAATCCCCAGGCCGAATCAGGCGAGGGAATCGTTGTGCCGAGCTTGGCCATCATCGGCTCGATGCGCTCAGGCATCGGGCGGCGTTCAGGATCCTGCGGTGGATCCATGCGGTGGATCATCCAGTTCTCGCCGTTCGTCTTGAACAGCACGTACCTACCCGTCACCCGCTTCCCGTGAAGGACGACCATGACCTCGCGGTCGGACCACTTCTCTGTGTCGTAAGTGCCGTCGTCCCAGATCGAGACCTGGCCGGCGCCATAATTTCCCGCCGGGATCACGCCCTTGAAGTCGATGTAGTCGAGCGGGTGGTCCTCGACGTGGACGGCAAGGTGGTTCGTCTTCGGATCCGGCGGCACCCCCTTCGGCACCGCCCAGGAAACCAGGACCCCGTCGCGCTCGAGCCGGAAATCCCAATGCAGCCGCCGGGCGTGGTGCTCCTGGACCACGAAACGCGGCGCCTCAGCCTTGGTGGGCGGAACCCGGGCGCCGGGTTCGGTTGTGCGCTTGAAGTCCCGCTTGGCCTTGTACTCGGCGAGCTTGCCCGGCACTCTCCTAACTAATCTCCGTTCACTCGGGAGAGGGGAACCTCGGTTCGTGCCCTTTCGCGACGCCGGAGACCGATCGCCGGCCGGAGATCGCGATGACGGCGATCGTGAGCAGGAAGCAGGCCATGCCCGCCGCGACAGCCAGGAGCTGAGGGGCGCCGAAGGCGACTGACACCAGAGCCGCCCAGGCGCCGGCCACCACCGAGACGATGATCGATAGCATGCCGGGCAGTGTCTGCACGCCGTGGCCGAAATCAGCGAGCAGGTGCCGGCCCGGAACCGGCCCGGTCAGGCCGAGAGTCGTCATCACTCCTCGCACATCGTCGTTCTGTCCGGTGACGAAGTACTGGGCCAGCTCGGGGTGCAGCGCCAGGTAGGCATGCCGGATGCGGTTCATACCCATGACCCACAGGGCGTCTTGATAGTTGAGGTGCCCGAGCCGCGCGATCGTTGCCAGTCCGACGAACAGGACGATCGGCAGGAGGAGGATGGCGGCGATGAAGAACGTGTTGTCGAAGCGGCCCGCCTGCGCGATCAGGGCCAGCGCGATGACCGTCCCCGAAAGCACGGAGAAGAACATGTTCGCGCGGCTGAACGAGTCCGTGTAGCCCAGGGAACGCGTGGCCAGAAGGCTCCAGTGCTCGGTCGACAGGATCTGCATGGTCACGCCTTCAGTCGACACCGATGCCGGCCCGCCGGCCGGTCGCTCGACTCCTCGCGTCTGCTCGACGCTCATGGCCTCCCTCTCACCTGACGGTCCGCCTGCGTGCCGCGGCCCATTATGGCTGCGTGGCGGCCTCTTGCACCCGAGCGATTGTGTCCGCGACTGGCCTCGACAACCGGGCTTATGGCCGGCTCGTATGGCTCCGCACGTGTGCGATTGACGCTGCCGTCGAACTGGCGGCTTCCGAGTCAGAATTTCGCCGCACGCGCCTCGGACCTTTGGTACAGGAGGGCGAGGACCAGGATCACCAACGCTGGGGCAGCATCGAACAACAACCATGCCGGGCTTACCGCCACTGACGCGGCCAGCGCAAACAGGATGTTGCCCACCTGAATCGCACCAAGGATCGGCATACCCCAGCTCTGTCTGCGGATCAGGAAGGCCAATAGTCCGAGGACGTTGACGGCGGCGCCCACCGACAAGGCGATCGCAAAGTCTCTGCTGACCAGCCAGCCGCAGCAAATCGACGAGGCGATGCTCGCACCAATGATCCAGAACGCGCTCAGGGCCGCGGCAAGAGTGATGGTTCCCGCGAGCAGCCATCGACGCCTGGTCACGGCTGGACCACGCAGTGCACTTTAGGCAATCCACTCCCTGCACAGCGCATGCCCTTAACAACCTGGGTTCTGGCCGGCTCGCTCGGCTCCTAACCTCCGGTGCAAAACGCCTGGAGGTTCTCGATGCTACTTGCCGATCAGATCCCGTCCACCGTCTCGCCGATAGTCGACCTCATCCTGACCTGGACCCACATCGGCCAGGCCCTGGTCGGCTCGATCGGTGCTTTGGCGTTCATCTTTGCTTTTCTCTGGAAGATAACTGCGGTCGAGGCGAAGTCGGCGCTGGAGGCGAAACAGTGGATCCAGCGCATCGTCGTGGGGACCATCGGGGTCGAGGTGGCGGGCTCGCTGGTGGGCATCCTGACCAGCTCGGTGCCGCCTGCAGCCCACTGATCCGATGGATCTGAACCAGGTCGTCGACTATCTGAGGTCCGTGCTCGAGTCACTGGCGCGCATCGAGGGCATTCTGTGGCCGCTGGTCCACCCCGAGAAGGTCGTGGCGATGCTGCTGAACGACAGCCTTGGGCTGCTCCTGAAGGTGTGGTTCGGGTTGATCCTCCGCACAACCGACTTCGAAACCGGCGGGGAGTTGACGGACAACGTGACCATCCACCATTTCGAGCCGGCCCTGCAAGTGGTGGCCGACGCAGCACTGGGCCTGGTCGTGGTCTGGTCCTGTTACCGCCTGATGTGGGGTCACGGGGTGAAGAGCCAATACGTGGCGCGGGCCATGCTCCCACGTTTGTTGATGGGCGCGATCCTCATCAACTTCGCGCTGCCCCTCGTCCAGTTCATAGTCGACGCGAGCAACACGATGTGTGATGCGATTCAGCGGTTCGGCACCATCCCGAACTGGAACACTTGGTGGAGCAACTACGCCCTCGACCAGACCCATGGCGTGTGGCAGATCATCACCACCGCGGTCCTCGTCGTCGGCTACGACGTGTTGGGGGTCGCCTACGTCGCCCGCTACGCGATCCTGATCGCGCTCGCGATCACGGCCCCGATCGCGGGCCTCCTGTTCACTCTGCCGGACACGCAACACATGGCCAAGCTGTGGAGCTCACTCTTCGTGACCAACCTCTTCATGCAGCCGGCGCAGCTGTTCGTGCTGGCGATCGGCTTCGCCCTCGAGAACGGCGGTCATACGCCGGTGCATCACCTGTTCGCGCTCGCGTCGCTGCTGATCGTCTTCAAGGTGCCGGGGGCGATGGGGGGCGCCGAGAAGACGGCGCACAGGCTCGAATCGGCGTTCACCACGGGGCTACACGGGCTCGAGCACCTCGTCGCGCGCGCCGTGTGATGTGAGGAATGCTGCGAGTGGTAGCGGTCTGCTTGGCGGCTGCCTCGATCTGGGTGGTCGGCGCATCTCGCGTGGCGGAGCACGAGAAGCTCAAGCTCGCCGGTATCGTTCCCGGCGCTGTCATGACGCAGCCCTTTGGCTGCTCGACCCTGGTCCTCGAGCCGTTCGACCCGAGATGTCCGACCCACCACGTGCACACCGGCGTCGACCTGGCGGCGCCGGCGGGCACCCCAGTCCACGCCGCTGCCGCGGGGAGCGCCACGGTGGGATTCGACCCCGGCGGGTGCGGCCTGTTCGTGGCCGTGGCCTTCGACTCGCACGTCCGGGTGCTGTACTGCCACCTCTCGATGACGGACGTGGCGGGCACTCAGAGCGTAATGACCGGGCAGGTCATCGGAGAGGTGGGTTCGACTGGCCTGTCGACCGGCGCTCACCTGCATTTCGAGGTCCAGGTCGACGGCCGTGCTGTCGACCCGGTCGTTTGGCTGGCCTCTTAACAACCTGGGTAGGCGGCGCCGCTCGCCAAACCTAGGCTGAAGGCGATTTCAACGGAGGTGATCGGAATTGGTCAACAAGGTGATCTTGATCGGCAGGCTGACGGCTGACCCGGAGGTCAAAGCGACGCCGAATGGCGTTTACGTAGCCACCATGCGACTGGCTACGAACACGTACGCGGGCAAGGATGAGGAGGGCAAGAGCAAGGAGCAGACCGAGTTCCACCAGCTGGTGGTGTTTGGAAAATCAGCCGAGTTCGCCGGCCAGTACCTGCGTAAGGGTCGGCAGATCTATGCCGAAGGCCGCTTGAAGACGACCTCATGGGCCGACACCGCCGGACAAAAGCATTACCGGACCGAGATCGTGCTCGACGCCCTGAACGCGCTGGGGCCCAGGCCGCAGGAGGTTGCGGCCTAGGGGGGTTTCACGGCGGTCCCGCCAAGTTGCGTTGTGGAGGTCAGGGCGTAATGATGTAATCCATGACCGACGATTTCCGCTCCTGGTTCGGAGGCCGCCTGCCCAAGACGTGGTTCGCCGGGCCGCCGGAGGTCACGGCGGACGGCGAGGAGGTGCTCGTGGTGGGCACTCTTCCCGACGTCGAGCTGGCGAAGGGCACCGCTCCGGAGGCGCGAGCTGCGGCCCGGTCGGCTCGTATCGACCGCTTCCGGGAGGAGACCCGCGCGGAGCGCGTCAAGATCGCCCGCGAGGCTGAGCGCCATTTCCGGCGCAAGGTCGCCTGGGGGGCCAGGTGCGGGGATGAGACCAAGATCTTCACCACTCTCAGCGTCCCGGTGATGACGCGCCTGCGGATGTCGGAGAGGTCGATCCTCGACACGCTGGTCGCCGGTGGGGTGGCCCGCAGTCGCAGCGATGCGCTCGCGTGGTGTGTTCGCCTGGTGGGGATGCACCAGGCCGACTGGATTCAGGGTCTTCGTGACGCCCTGGTCAAGGTCGACGAGGTGCGGAGCAAGGGGCCCCTGAACTGAGGGCCCGGCCGGGGCCGGTGTCGCCCCGGCTCGCATGTTCCGAACCGGAGCCCCGTTCGGACCGTTGATACCCTGTGGGCACTTTGACCGCCGAGGACGACCGCCGGCACGTCGTGATCATGGGCGCCGGCCC
>JBGPOC010000032.1:0-12149 GCA_041487825.1 Candidatus Dormibacteraceae bacterium
CCGATATCCTGACTTGGTGATTCGGAGAGCGGCTCTTCTGTGTCTCGCGCTGCTAATGGCCGCCGCCTGCGGCCAGTCTCAATCAGCCACTTCCAACCACGACCTCGTGCTGGGCGCGATCTATCCGCTCACCGGCCCGCAGGCCGAGGGAGGCAAGGAAGAGCTCGCCGGCGTCAAGGCCGCGCTTCAGCTGGCCGAGGCTGACGGCGCGCTGAAGGTCCAGATTCGCCTGCAGGTCGTCGATGCGACGACTCCGCAGGCCGCGACCGCAGCGGTCGACGAGCTGGTGCGGGACTATCACGTGCCGGCCATCCTCGGCACGTACGGAAGCACGCTTTCGGCGGCGGCCTCGGCTCGGGCCGACGAGCTCAAGACCGTCTACTGGGAAACCGGCGCGGTGGCCGATCCGATCACAGCTCAGCGCCGCTACGTGTTCAGGACGGTCGCGACCGGAAGCTCCCTCGGGCGGATGGCCGTCACCTTCACGCACGACGTGCTCATCCCCAGCGTGAAGGCCCCCGCGCCTCGCGTGGTCATCGTCCGTGTGAACGACATCTACGGACGTTCCGTCGGTGGCGGCGAGCAAGCGCTCGCGCACGACCTCGGCTTCCAGGTCGTCGACATGATCGAGTACGACCCGCGTGCCTACGACCCCGAAGTCATCGCGGCGCGAATCGCGTCGGACCGGGCCGACTACCTCTGGGATGTCAGCTACCTCGACGACGGTGTCGCGATCTGGCAGGCTCTTCTCCGCCAGGGCGTGACGCTGAGAGCCGCGATCGGGACGAGCTCCGCCTTCTGCATGCCCGCTTTCAGCCAGCGCCTAGGCGAGGGGTCGGTGGGCGTCTACGCGGCGGACAAGCCCGATGCCGGCATCAGCCCGGCGGCCCTCTCGCCGGCCGGAAGGGCGCTCCTCGCCGCGGCTGGCTCGACCTACGGCGCCGCCAACGGAGGAGCGGGGATGACGATCCCCGCGGTCGCCGGATTCGTCGGCGGCTGGACCTTGTTCCGCAACGTGCTCGGCGAAATGTCGCGTCCTATCACCCCGGATTCGATCCGCGCCGCCGCGCTTAACGTCGACGTGCCGGTCGGCGACAGCATCAACGGCGGCGGCGTCCGCTTCGAGGGCGCCGGAGCCCTGGACGAGGGCCAGAACACGCGCTCGGCTGCGGTGGTCGGCCAGTGGCAGGCGGTCGGCGAGATGAAGATTGTCTACCCGCCTGCTTACGCGACGGGCGCTCCCATCGGGCTGCCCACGTTCGGGAAGGTGAAGGGCTAGGAGCTGGCGCTGATCAGGGCGAGATCGCCCAGGAACTGCTTGAGGGCGATGTTGACCTCGTAGGGATGCGTCAGGTTGCTGGCGTGGCCGGCGCCTTCGACGAGGACCAGCCCGCGGCAGTCAGCCAGCTCCGAACAGAGGCGCTGGGCGAGCTCGACGTCGATAGCAGCGTCGGCGATCCCGTGGATGACCAGCGCCGGCGCTTTGATCTCCCCGAGCCGACCGTGGATGTCCTCTCGGCCAACCAGCGTTTGGAATGAGCGGCGCAGGAGCGAGCGCGGCATCTGCCGCCACTTGGCGATCCAGGCTGCACGGCCCGGCCATTCGTTGCCGAGGATGATCGCTGCGACGGTCTCCGCCAGCTGGTCGTTCAACCCTTCGGTCTCCCACACGTCGAGCATCACCTCATAGGTCGCCACCTTGTCAGGATCCTCAATCCCGGCCTGGGTGTCGATCAGCATCAGCGCCGCCAGGCGCTCCGGATATCTAAGCGCGAAACGCAGTGCCACGAATCCGCCCTGGCTCATCCCTCCGACCGCCGCCTGTTCGATGCCGAGATGGTCGAGGAGGCCTCTCAGGTCGTCGGCTAGATCCCAGTACGTGAACGGGTCGTCCGTGGTCTCGGTCTGGCCGTGGCAGCGCGCGTCCAAGGTGATGATTCGACAACCAGGGACCCGGGCCTCGACCTGCGGGGCAAACATCTCAAGATCCATGAGCAGCCCGTGCGCAAAAACGACCGGAAACCCGTCGGCGCCGGTGTCCTCGTAGTGGATCCACTGCCCGTTGATCTGGTGCAGTGGCATCTCCCGCTGTCAGCCCTTGGGTTCTAGCGCGAGCTGGACGAGCGTGATGTCCATCCAACGGTCGAACTTGTGCGCGGCGTCGCGGATGGTACCGACGACCTCGAAGCCAAGCTTCTTATGGAGCTGCAGGCCCGCACGGTTGTCGGTGGCGATTGTTGCCACGATCGTTCGGTATCCGAGCCCGCGGGCCTCCTTGATGAGCTCCGCGAGGAGCGCCCTGCCTATACCACGCCCTTGGTGGACAGGATCGACGTACACAAGATCCTCCACTATGTCGAAGCCGCGCTGGTCCCACGGTAGGAGGCGCGCCCAACCGATCACCCCGCCGTCGTCGGTGGACACTAGCAGCTTTGAGCGCTTTCCGTGTGCCTCCCACCAGGCGGCAGCCTCCTCCGTGCCAAGGGGCTCCGAGTCGATAGTGGCAAACGTCTGGTTCACCGCCCAGTTGTAGATGCCGACTATCGCCTTCAGGTCATCGCGGGTCGCGGGCCGGATGCTGAAGGTTTTCGTACCCCTTCCCAAGCCCTCATTGGATCACGAACCGGGGGTCCCTGCACGGGGTCTGATACCTTCGCCACGATGAATCACCCGCCCGCCGCCCGAAGATCGTGAACACCGCCCGCCGCCCTCAAATGAACACCGCGCTGCCAGGCCCGCGGGCGGCAGAGCTGATCGCCCGAGACGCCAGGGCGATGTCGCCAAGCTTCACGCGCGCATACCCGTTCGTAATGGAGCGGGGCGAGGGGTGCTGGGCCACCGACGTGGACGGCAACACCTTCCTCGATTTCACCGCCGGCATAGCGGTCTCGACAACCGGCCACTCCCATCCCAGGGTCGTAGCCGCCATCGAGGAGCAGGCCAGGCGCTTCCTGCACATGTCGGGCACCGACTTCTATTACCGCTCCGAGATCGAGCTGGCCGAGCGGCTGGAGGCCAAGATCCTGCCCGGCATACCAGCGAAGGTGTTCTTCACCAACTCAGGCGCCGAGGCCATCGAAGGAGCGATGAAGCTCGCCCGCTATGCCACCGGCCGCCCGAGCTACATCGCGTTCATCGGGGGGTTCCACGGCCGGACGTTCGGCGCCCTGTCGCTCACGGCATCCAAGGCCAGCCAGCGCCGCCGGTTTGCCCCGCTCCTGTCGTCAGTTTTTCACGCTCCCTTCCCATCGGCCGCACGAGGCGTGACCACAGACGAGACCATGGCTCGCCTGGAGGAGCTGTTCAACACCGTCGCCCCGTCCGAGAGCGTGGCGGCCGTATTCGTCGAACCGATCCAGGGCGAGGGTGGTTACCTTGTGCCGCCCGACGACTTCTTGCCACGGCTGCGTGAGCTCACCCTGAAGCACGGGATCCTGCTCGTCGCGGACGAGGTCCAATCCGGCATGGGCCGCACAGGTCACCTGCTCGCCGTGGAGCACTGGGATGTCGAACCCGACATCGTCTGCCTGGCGAAGGGCATCGCCTCCGGCCTGCCGCTCGGGGCTTTCATCGCCCGGGCGGAACAGATGAGCTGGCCGCCCGGCTCTCACGGCAGCACATTCGGCGGCAACCCGCTTGCGTGCGCCGCCGGCCTCGTCACGCTGGACCTTCTCGAGGAAGGCCTGATGGAGAACGCGGCACGCGTCGGTGCTCAGCTGCAGGACGGGCTGCGGGAAATCGCCCTCTCTCATCGTCAGGTCACCGACGTCCGCGGCCTCGGATTGATGGTGGCACTGGAGCTCAAGACCGCCGAGCAGGCCGCTCAGCTCGTCCAGAACGCCTTCGAACGGGGATTGCTGCTCTTGACCGCCGGCGCCCGAGCGGTTCGTGTCTGCCCCTCGCTCATCCTCGACTCAGAGGAGGCCGCTACCGGCCTGGAAATCATCGCCTCGGCGCTCGGCTAGCTGTAGTTCCCACACAGGTTGTTGACACGCTCGATGGGCGGTCGACCTCCGAGGGCAGTGTGGGTCCGGTGATAGTTGTACTCGTGGAGCCAGGTATTTAGCAAGGCCAGCCGCTCCTGGTTGTCGGCGTAGGGCCGTACGTAAGCCCACTCGTCTAGCAGGGTGCGGTTGAACCGTTCGACCTTGCCGTTGACCTGGGGGTGGTAGGGCGGCGTGAACACCTGGCGAGCCCCAAGTGCGGCCACGGTGGCTTGGAAGTGTCGGGAGAGTCGGTAGTTCTTGGCGTTGTCTGTCATCACCGCTTCGACCGCGACGCCATGGGAGGACATGAATTCAAATGCCCGCCTCAGGAATGCAGCACAGGTGGTCGCCAGTTCGTCCTCGAGGACTTCGGAGTAGGCCAGGCGCGAATGGTCATCGACCATCGAGTGGATGAAGTCGTAGCCGCAGCGGCGCTGAGCCCCAGTGCGGTCTCTGCGGCCGTGGACCCGATGGCCGCCGCCACTGGGGATGCGACCCAACTTCTTGACATCGACGTGAACCAATTCACCTGGCGCATCGCGCTCGTAGCGGCGAATCAGGCGACCAGTTGGTCGGTCCAGCCAGTCAAGTCGGTGAAGTTGGTGACGGCGCAGGAGCTTGTAGCAAGTTGAGCGGGCCAGGCCAGTCAGCGCCGCTAACCGATGTGGACCGAGCTTTCGGCTCCGACGCAACTCCAGCACCGTAGCCTCCAATTCGGGTTCGATCCGGCTTGGCGAGCAGTGCGGCCGACAAGGTCTGTCGACGAGGCCCGGCAAGCCCTCGACTCGGTACCGAAGTCGCCACTTGTAAACGGTCGCCCGAGAGACGCCGGCTGCGTCGGCTACAGCTGCCGCCGACCAACCGGCTTGCAACCGCTCAATCAGTAACCGCCGGCCAAAGCTATTGAGGCGAGGCCTACCATGCATAGCGAGAGCCCTCCTGGAGGTTTGGACGTCGAACACCCAAACCGTCCTAGAGGGCTCGTCCTATGTCAACAGGGTCTGTGGGAACTACAGCTAGCCCAAGGCGCCTCACGCGCCGAACCTCGCGTGGAGCTTGGAGACGGCTGCTGCCGTGACCAGGTCGGCGACCACCGCCATGGCAGCGGCGGCGGCGCGGTCGGCTCCTCCTACATCCGCCTGCGATCTCGACCGTAGATCGTCGATCACGATCACTGTCGCTCCGATCGCCGCTGTGGTCGCCGGTCGGAGGCTGCCGGACGCCACGCCTGTCAGATCCTGGACGAGGGCGGGGAACTGCTGGGTGAAGGAGTCTTTCAGCGCGCTCAGGGCGCTTTGCCTGGCAGCGCCGCTGGACGCCGAGGCGTAGCCGATCAGGGCCATGTTCCGCGCCGCCCAGATCCGTCCGAAACGGGTCGCGGCCGAGGCACCGAACAAGCCGCTGAGCAGCGCGCCAAGGGCCCCCGCCGTTGATGCGAGAGCGTTCGCCGCCGCGGCCTCCTCGGCGCTGCGTCCGCCAATCGCAGCGTCGGCGGTCATGGTCGCCAGGTAGAGATCCTCCTGCATTCGAGTGTTCATCGACACGCGCAGGTCTGCGGCGAGGCTGGACGCGTTGCCGGGAAACTTGTCCGGAAACTTCTGGGTGATCCTGGCCGCGAGCGCGTCTCCGATCCGAGAGGCCTGCGCGTAGACGACCTGGAGGTCGGCGAATTGACGACGGTAGCTCTGCGCGGCCTGATCGTCGATCATCGCTTTCGTCTCGAGCACACGCTGCGTTGCCAGCTGGGTGATCGGGTCGAGAGGGACCTGGGTTGCTGTAGCGAGGAACTGGGAGAACTGGGGAACGAAAACCGTGATTAGGCCTGAGACCGCGCGGTCGGACATGCTCTTGTTGTGGGTCACGAGCCCGATCGTGTAGTTGACGAACTCGTCGTTCTGTGCGCGCCAGATCTGGTCGAAGCGCGCCGCCGCGGTGTCACCGAGGGCCGACCGCATCAGCTCGGTGAGGTCGGCGCCGTTGGCCGTCAGGAGGCGCAAGTAGCCGGTGTATTCGTCTCCCCTGCCCGCGGCCGACGACTCCTTGGCGATAGCGAAGACGTGTTCACCGAGGAGAAGGTTCAGCCGGGTGCGAAAGTCGGCGGCCTTGGTATCGGCGGGATTTGCGATGGTCGGACTCGGTGACTGCAGGCGCGGAGCTGATGCCACCGGTTTCGACGACATCGTGCAGCTGAGCAGAGTCAACGCCAACAGGGCTGCCGCCGCGGTTCTCAAAGCCCAGCCATCCTAAAGCTCCGCTAGCATCAGTCCGCCGTGCCCGAATGGCTCTTCGTGGATGGATCGAGCATCATCTTTCGCGCTTTCTATGGCGTGCCCCAGACGGCGCGGGCGCCGGACGGAACGCTCGTCAACGCCGTGCGCGGATTCATGGACGCTCTCGCCCGCATCGTCGGCGAGCGCGGGCCACGCCGGCTGGCGGTGGCCACCGACGAGGACTGGCGCCCTGACTGGCGTGTCGATCTGATTCCAAGCTACAAAGAGCACCGCACCGCCGAGCCGGTGCCACCCGACCTCGACCCCCAGATGCCGGTGATCATGGATTGCCTGGCTGCGGTCGGAGTAGATGTGGTGGGCGTCTCCGGCTATGAAGCCGAGGATGTCATCGCGTCGCTTGTCGCCCGCAGCAAGCCCCCGATCGAGATCCTCAGCGGCGACCGTGATCTGTTCACCCTCGTCCGCGCACGCGAGATCATCGTCCTGTACCCCGAGAAGGCCGGGCTCGCCGTCGTCGACGAGGCGGAGGTGGAGCGACGTTATTCGATCCCCGGCCGCGCGTACGCGGACTTCGCGATCCTTCGCGGCGACCCTTCCGACGGCCTGCCGGGCGTGGCGGGGATAGGGGCCAAGAAGGCGGCCGACCTGGTGCGCCGCTACGGATCCGTGGCGGCAATGCTCGAGGCCGGGATCTTCCGGGCAGCTGACGCGGAATACCTGGAGAAGGCGCGGCGGATCGTGCCCCCCGTGGACGATCTGGAGATCGAAGTTCCGCGCGGCCGCCGTGATCGCTGGCCGGACGATCCGGCACGCGTTGCGCAGTTAGGGCGGCGCTACGGAGTCGCGAGCTCCTTCGAGAGGCTCATCAAAGCCCTGGCGTCGATCTGAGCGACTGCCCCTTCTGTCACCTGCTTCCTGTGGAAGCGCCGCGCTCGTCGCGACATGATTCTGGGTCGTGGAAATAGGGCTCTGCGCCTCATGCGTTCACTCCCGAACAGTGCGCGCGGCGCGCAGCACGTTCTGGATGTGCGAGAGGTCTCGAACCGACCCATCGTTTCCGCGCTACCCGCGCCTGCCCGTTCAGCAGTGTCGCGGTTACGAACCGGTCGCCAGCCGCCCAGACGCGGATCGACCCGGATGAGCGCGATGGGCTGCGCGCGGGTCGCTCCGAATGTCGTCTATTACGCCCGCCGCCGCATGATGGTTCCCGCGAGGAGTCGGGCGGGGTTGCAACCGGACGGCCCGATCGCGTGTTTGGGGGAGTGATGGAAGGCGTCGAGCGGCTGTTCGAGCGGATGGTTCGCGAGCACCAGCATCGGGTATTCGCGGTCGGGTACGCACTCACCGGCAACCGGCATGACGCCGAGGAGGTCGCCCAGGACACGTTCCTGCGCGCATACCGGGCGCTGGCCACGTACCCGCCGGAGAGGATCCGCGAGCTCAAGCAGCGGCCGTGGCTTCATCGCATTGCGGTGAACGTGGTCCGGAATCGTGCTCGGGGGGCCAAACCGCGCCTCTCCGAGCTGAACGGAAGTGAATCCGACCACTCGCCCGGCCCGGAATCGCGCGCCATCCAGCGCTCGGAGATGGACGACCTCGCGTGCCGGCTCGCCGGCCTGCCGCCGCGCTATCGCGAGGCCGTCGTGCTCCGGCACGTGCGCGAGATGTCCTACGAAGAGGTTGCGGAGGCGTTGGACCAGCCGGTCGGCACCGTCAAATCCAACGTGCACAGGGGGCTGAAATTACTCAGAGGAGAAGACCATGACCGCGTTGACGACTGAGCTGAAGCGACTTGGTTCGCTACAGGCGCCCGACGGATTCGCCGAGCGGGTGCTGGTCGAGGTGGGAATGGCCGATTGCTATTCGCGTTTCGAGACGGTGCTGGGCGAGGTTTACGTCGCGTGGAATCGGTTCGGGGTCTCGGCCGCGGCCCGCTCGGCCTCTGCCTCAGAGTTCGAGGACTGGTTTCAGCGCGATGTGGGACGGCCCCTGGTGGCGTCGGACGCGCCGGCCGACCTCGCCGCCAAGATAGAGGACGAGCTGAGCGGCAAGCGCCGGATGCGGTTCGACCTTCGTGGCCTGACCGAGTTCGAGCAGGCCGTCCTCCGCAAGACCTACGAGATTCCCCGCGGAGAGGTGCGTCCATACGGCTGGGTGGCCCGCGAGATCCGCCGGCCGGCTGCGGTGAGGGCCGTCGGCACCGCGCTGGCGAACAATCCGATCCCGTACTTCATCCCCTGCCACCGGGTGGTTCGCACCGACGGTGAGATCGGCAACTATGGGGGTGGGGGCCCGGAGGCCAAGAAGGCGATCCTGACGATGGAGGGCGTCCGCGTGAACCGGCTGCAGGAGCTCGCGCGCGCGGGCGTCCGCTACCAGGGCGTCAAGACGACGAAGATCTTCTGCTACCCGACCTGCCACACCGGGCGGCACGCACTGGAGAAGAACATCGTGTGGCTCCACGATGAGGCGAGCGCGCGAGCTGCGGGCTTCCGCCCGTGCAAAGTGTGCCGCCCTGCGGCAGTCGCCTGAGGAGTTCTCGGCTGGCCGTGCAGGGTTGGCCGGGGTCTCCCCGGCCATGACTTTGTCCCCATCACTCCTAGCGCCGCCAGGAGGAACTAGTCCTCAATCAATCCCATCGATATACCGGAAAGAGAGAGCCGCGCGCGAAGCGCCCGGCGATGAGGGAAAACCATCCGGGTTTTCCCTCATACGGTTAGCCTAGGGAGTAGATTCCCGGCAATTCACGGTAGAGGCCCGCGTAGTCCAGGCCATAGCCGATCACGAAGCGGTCGGGGATGACGAATCCTTTGAAGTCGATCGTGACCGGGACGGCGCGGCGGGCCGGACGGTCCAGAAGGGCGGCGAGCCGCAGAGACGAAGGCTTCATGCGGCGAACCCGACGCGTGATCGCCTCCACGGTGTGACCCGAGTCGACGATGTCCTCAACGAGCAGAACGTCGCGATCGACCAGAGGGCCGTCGATCATGTGCGCGAGCCTGAGCTCGCCGCGCGTGGTGCCTGACCCGTAGCTTGCGGCACGCACGAACTCCAGCTCGGCGGGAATGCTCAGGCTGCGCAGCAGGTCGGCCGCGAAGACCGTCGCGCCCTTGAGGATCACCACGAGCACCAGTGGCGTGTCGATGCCCGAATAGACCTGGGAGATCTCGCGCCCCATCGCGTGCACCCGGCGCGAGATCTGCGCCGACGTGATCATGGCCTTGCCGCTGCTCTCGACTCGCGCCGGCGGGGTCTGGGTCAGGACCTCAGGCATGCGCCATAAAGTTTACCGTTCAAGGGGAGAGACCGTGGCGCTCGTGGGGGCCGCACGGCGAAAGCTGCGCATCGCGCGGCTCAACCCGCCATCGAAGTTTATCGCCCTTCCATCGTGATACGACTGCGGCGTGCGGCCCCCATGCGGGCTGTGACCGAAAACGACGCGCCTGCTGCCTGTCATCTCGAGCCATCGATCAAGTCGTTCCGGCTGCGACTGGAAGATGTTGCGCCCGCTCATGACGTCCCAGAGCTTCCCCTCGCCACCATCTAGAAGCAGGCTCCGCGCTCGAGCGTTGACAGCGGCGACCGGGTCGGGATCCGCGGCGTCGATCAGCAGTCCATAGCTGTCGCTGCCGCAATGCTGGACCAGGGTCCGGTCCGGCAGGCGCAGGAGAGCGGGGCGTTCGCGCATCCATTCCTGCAGCGGTGCGTCGCGCGCGAGCTCGTCGAGGTCATGCCGCTGGCCTCCGATGGCCATCCAGGAACCGATCCGCGTCGGGTCGCCCAGCGCCCACAGCATCATCACCTCGTGGTTGCCCAGCAGCACGGTCGAGTTGGCGCGGTCGCGCGCGTAGCGCAGCGCGCCGACACCAAACATCCCGTAATCGACCAGGTCGCCGAGAAAGACCGTCCGCCACTCGGCCGCCGGGTAGGGTCTGAGGGCTTCGAAGAGACGTTCGAGATCACCGTGGACGTCGCCGACGATCAAGACGGGCAGCTGGTCCACCTCGCCGATCCTAATTGGGCCTGGGTTAGACTTTTCGTCCGGCCAATAGGGGCGTAGCTCAGCCTGGTCAGAGCATCGGTCTCCAAAACCGAGGGCCGAGGGTTCGAATCCTTCCGCCCCTGCCATTCCTCCAGGGATCTCGGCAACCCGCCGCTGCCCTATTCTTGCCGACACGGATGATCCCCTCACAGCCCCTCACCCCCAGCCCTCTCCCCTGAGGGGAGAGGGAGATCGGGTTAGGACTTAATCCCATCGACGCGCAGTGGATGGCAGTCGCGCGGGGTGACGAGCCGGCAGACCTTGTGCTGGCAGGTGGCCGGGTGCTCTCCGTGTTCACCAAGGAGTGGCTCGACGTCGATGTCGCCATCCAGGCGGGCCACGTCGTCGGCCTCGGGCGTTACGAAGGTCGTGAACGACTGGACGTCGCGGGCGCCTACCTCGTACCCGGTTTCATCGACGCCCACATGCATATCGAGTCATCGAAGCTGACCGTGGACGAGTTTGCGCGGGCGGTCGTCGCGCACGGCACCACGGCAGTGGTGGCCGATCCTCACGAGATCGCCAACGTGCTGGGCTCTGACGGCATCCACTGGCTTCTCGATTGCTGCGCCGACCTGCCGCTCGACGTGTATGTGATGGCATCCTCCTGCGTACCGGCATCACGATTCGAGTCTCCGCGACGGCCTTTCAGCACCGGCGACATCGAGAGCCTGCTGCGCCGCCACCGCACGATCGGCGTCGCCGAGATGATGAACTTCCCTGGAGTCATCGCCGGCGATGAGGCCGAGGTGGCAAAGCTCACGACCGGCCTCACCGACCACGTCGACGGGCACGCGCCCGGTGTGCGTGGGCCGGCCCTGAACGCCTACATCGCCGCCGGGATCCGCTCCGACCACGAGGCGACGACATATGAGGAGGCGCTGGAGAAGCGGCGCCTCGGAATGTGGGTGATGCTTCGCGAGGCGTCGATCGCCCGCAACCTCCGCGACCTGCTCCCGCTCGTCAAGCGGTACGGCACCGAGCGCTGCATGTTCTGCACCGACGATCGCGAGCCTGGTTTCATCGTCGAGGAGGGTCATATCAACCAGATGGTGCGAGTGGCGGTCGCGGAGGGCATCAGCCCGGAGGACGCAGTCGTGATGGCGACCATCAATCCCGCGAGCTATCACCGGCTGCGGCACCTCGGGGCCATCGCCCCCGGCTATCAAGCCGACATCCTGGTGCTGGACGACCTTACGTCCTTCGAACCGAGACAGGTCTTGAAACGTGGCGCTCCGCCTCGCTTCACGAAACTCGAGGTCCCAGAGTGGGTGCGGCAGACGATGCACCTGGCGCCGGTTGGCGCCGCATCGTTCCGCGTTCCCGCAGGTCCGAAACGGATACGGGTCATCCGTGTGATCCCGGCCCAACTCCTCACGGGCACCGACCGGGTCGAGCCGGCGGTGCGCGATGGCGCGCTGGTCGCCGACCCGGACAGGGACCTGGTCAAGATCGCGGTCCTGGAGCGGCATCATGCCACCGGTCGGATCGGCCTGGGCTTCGCCACCAATGTCGGCCTGAAGCGCGGCGCGTTCGCCTCCACGGTCGCGCACGACGCGCACAACGTGGTCGTGCTGGGGGTCGACGACGCCGATATGGCCGCGTGCGCGTCTCGCCTGGCCGAGATCGGAGGTGGAATCGTGGTCGCGGAGGGCGGCCGGGTGGTGGAGGAGCTGGCGCTGCCGGTCGCCGGGTTGATGAGCGACCAGCCGCTCGCCCACGTGTACGAGCGACTCCGCTCGATGGAGCAGCGGCTCGCCGCCCTCGGCGTGACCATGGCCGCGCCGTTCATGACGCTGAGCTTCCTCGCGCTTTCGGTCATTCCCGAGCTCAAGATCACCGACCGCGGCCTGGTCGACGTGGCCCGTTTCGAGTTGGTGCCCCTGGGCA
>JBGPOC010000033.1:0-12060 GCA_041487825.1 Candidatus Dormibacteraceae bacterium
CCGCGTGACCCTGGTCGACGGCAAGTTTCACCAGGTCGACTCCAACGACATGGCGTTCCAGATCGCCGGCTCGATGGCCATCCGTAAGGGATCCCTGGATGCCGGCCCGGTCCTGCTCGAGCCGATCGTCGAAGCGGACATCCGGGTGCCCGAGAAGTTCCTGGGGGCCATCATGTCCGACATCAACGGGCGGCGCGGCAAGATCCTCGGCACCGAACCCGACGACGGTTATGAGAGGGTGCGCGCCAGCGTTCCCGAGCACGAGATGCTCCGGTTCGCGCTCGACCTTCGCTCGATCACCCAGGGCCGCGGAAGCTTCCATCAGAAGTTCTCGCACTACGACGAGATGCCGGCCCACCTCGCGAAGGGAATCATCGAAGAGTTCACCAAGCTCCATGAAGAGAAGGCGTGAGCGCCCCGAGCGCTCACGACGTGTGTGTCATAGGTGGCGGCGTGACCGGGGCGGGCATCGCGCGCGATCTCTCGCTGCGCGGCCTGTCGGTCCTGCTGCTCGAGAAGGGCGACTGGGGCGCCGGCACGAGCGGATCGTCGACCTGGATGATCCACGGCGGCCCGCGTTATCTCGAATTCGACTGGGACACCACCCGGCGGTCATGCGAGGACGCCGGCCACATCGTGACCATCGCACGACACATGGTCTACCGCGTCGCATTCCTCCTCCCTATCCTCCCTCATGACCGGAACAACATCGAGCGAATTGAGACGGCGATGGAGGTGTACGACCGCTTCCAACCGCTTAAGAAGTCCAACCCGCATGTTCGGCTCAGCCCCGATGAGGCCCGCCAGGCGGAACCTGGGCTGACGCCAGACCTCGTCGGCGCGGTGACGCTTGAGGAATGGGGCGTCGATCCCCACCGGCTGGTCTACGCCAACGTCGAGGACGCGGTCGCGCACGGCGCTCGCGCCCTGAATCACACGCGCGTGACAGAGCTTCTGCGCGATGGCGGCAAGGTGATCGGAGTCCGCTATCGATCATCCGATGGGACTGCGTCGGAAGCGCGCGCCAAGGTGGTCGTGAACGCAGCCGGCCCCTGGGTCCCGGAGATCTGCAGGATGGTCGGCACCGAGGTGCAGCTCCGCCCGGCCAAGGGCATTCACCTCGTTTACCCGCACCGCATCTCGAACTTCGGGCTGAGCGCCGAAACGGTTGATGGCCGCGACGTCCTGATGGTCGCGCACGGCGGTTTCACCCTCCTTGGGACGACCGACGACGACTTTTACGGCGACCTCGACTCGGTCGACGTGTACGAGGATGAGGTCGACTACCTGCTCCAGGCCTTCGAACGCATCTTCCCGGCGATCAGGAACTACCGTCCCGTGCGCACCACGACCGGCGTGCGGCCGACCCTCTTCAAGTGGAGGAAATACGAAGACGAGCTGTCGCGTCGATACGAGGTGATCGATCACGCGCCGGACGGGGCTGAGGGGTTCGTCACCATCGCGGGCGGAAAGCTGTCGATGTACCGCCTGATGGCGGAGGAGACCAGCGATGCGGTGTGTCGCAAGCTCGGCCACCAGGCGCCGTGCACGACCGCGACCAGGCCTCTTCCCGGCAGCGAGTCGGAGCTCGAACCGGCGGCCGAGCTCGCGGCTCGCTACGGGATCCCGGCGCTGGCTGCGATCAAGTTGCAGAGCCGTCATGGCTCGCGTGCGGGCGACGTGCTGGACCAGGCCGATGCCGGCCGACTGGTATGTCGATGCGAACCCCTGACGGAGTCGGAGCTCATGTACGCCGCGCGTCACGAACAGGTGCGCTCGCTGGCCGACGCCTTTCGTCGCGTCGGACTTTCGGCAGGACCATGCGCCGGGGCGGCCTGCGTGATGCGAGCGGCCGAGGTGATCGGCCGGCAGCTGGGTTGGAGCGCATCGCAGCGGTTTGACGCGGCGCGAGAGTTCGTGCACGGCGCCTGGCTGGGCCGGGCACCCGTGCTCGGACACTCAGGATGGGCGCAGGAGGAGTTGGCGCAGGGTGCGCTGAGGGGACTCCGTTAGTGGGATTGCGTTAGTGGGACGAACCGACTCGCTCGCAAAACTCGCGCTGGCCTACGGCATGCATCTTGCACGGCGACGTTTGACACGGCCTCGCTCGGAGTTGACGAAGCTGTTCGATACATATGAACGCGATGGCATTCGCGCGCTTGAGCCCGCCGAACGCGAAATGCATCCGAGGCTGGTCGGTTGTATCAACTGCGGACTGTGTGCGCTTGCGGCGGGGCGCCTAGGAAAGACGCGTCTCCCGGACCTTGCCTCGTCTTACATGAGGCTCTACGCGCGACTGAGCGAGGCGTCCTCCGACGTCGAGGGAGACGAGCCTGACCTCGAGGCTGCGGCGGCCGCCTGCCCCGTCGGGCTGCCGCTGACCGAGGTGGCCGCGGTGGTGCGGCGGCTCGCCGCAGGCTGAGGCCGAGGACCCACCCGCCAGGCGGAGACGCCCATGCGGATCACCGGTTCACCAACCTCTAACCCGGCCGGAGATCACCCAGATGCCCTCCCATCGACGTGGATGCCCGCACCCCGGACGCCGGCGACTCTGACCTTTCAGTCGGTGCCGGCGACAGCCTCGCAGGCTTGTGGGGTTGCGAGTTATCCACATTCTGTATACAGTCTGGGGACATCACACAACATCTAGCGTCAATGGTCAAGCACTTTCTCAACCGGCTGCGCCGGTGGCCGGTGGTGGAAACGCTCCTCCGCCGCATCGCCGGGCAGTTCACGACCTGGCCCGCCGACGACTTCGGGCGCTTCGTTCGCACCCCGGTCGGAAGCTCTCCAGGCGGCGCTTCGGCCCTCCCTTCCCAGGTCGAACCGATGCGGCCGCCACCGCCTGTGTCGATCGCCCCGGCCACTTTCGAGCGCCGATTCATGAAGCTCCACGCCGAGGGCCGCTTCGACGAGATGTGGGAGATGCTCGCGGAGGATGCTCAGCGCGCGTGGGGCGGCCGCGATGAATTCATCAGAAACATGCCTCGTCTCGATGACGAGACAGAGCTGCTCGACATGCAGGTGGTCAGCGTGGCGGTCGTCGAAGGCTGGACCGACCAGCTGCATCACCGGACGTACAGCAACGTGGCGCGGATGGTCATGCGCTATCGCGTGCGGCAGCAGTGGAGGGAGTGGACCTTCGACCGCCAGGTTCATCTGATTCCTGCCGCGGGCAGTTGGCGCACGCTCTGCTATCCAGTGGCCGCCGGAGCCTCGGCAGGGCGCTGATATAGTGGCTTGCGATGCTTCAGCAAACGGTCGAAGAGCAGGAACGTGATCTACGTTGGCATCGCCGGAGACGTCGTGCGATGACGCCGCGTCGCATGCTGCAGGAATCGGACGAGCTGCTTTTCTGGGTCGAGGAATGTTTGGTCCAGGAGATTCGCCTGGTGCCAGGTTGGCTGGTGGCGCGCCTGATGGTCGTTCTGCGCCAGGCTCATCCAGAGCTCCCCGCGCGGCTCGGTCGCGAACGCCGGCCCGAGCAGGTCATGGAGATCATCTACGACGCTCAGGCCGCGCTGATGGAGCAGGCCTGCCGCAGCCGAGGCCCGGGAGAGGTGATCCCGCTTTTCGCAAGGGCTCGCGAGCGGATGCTCAGAGAAGCCGCCGCAACGTTGTAGGCGCGCGTTGCCCGGATGCGTCTAGCTGATGGCTTCGCAATGCGGCGAGTCCGAGGTTTCCCACTGAATGCTGCGAGTGGACCTTCACCTCCATTCGATCTTTTCGCATGACGGCCAGAGTTCGCTCGAAGCGCTGGTTGAGCGCAGCCGGGAATGCGGCCTCGACCGGATTGCGCTGACCGATCACAACACGGTCGAGGGCGCGCTCGAGCTGGCTCGAATGGCTCCGGGCCTCGCAATCGTCGGTGAGGAGGCGAAGACGAGCGAGGGCGAAGTCATCGGATTGTTCATCACGGGCCGCGTCGAGCCGTTGATGGCGCCGGAGGAGGCGATGGACCTGATCCACGAGATGGGCGGCCTCACGTACCTGCCGCACCCGCTCGACCGCCGCAGGGCGCATTTCCGGCCCGAGCGTGTGGTGGAGCTGGGGGGCCGTATCGACATCATCGAGACATACAACCCGTGGTGCGACGCGGCGGCGAACAGGGCCGCATCCGAGCTTGCGGCCGATCTTGGCAAGGTCGCGGCGACGGGATCGGACGCACACGCGGCCCAGGAACTCGGTCGGAGCTGGATGGAGATCGACGATTACGCCGACACGGCCGAGTTCCTGGAGAATCTTCGCCGCGCGCGCCATGTAGTGACCTCGAGCAGCGGGAGCGGGCGACGCGCTTGACCCCCGACCTTCTCGTCGCGGGATCGATAGCGCTCGACACCCTCGACGGACCGTTCGGGCATGTCCCGGACGAGCTGGGCGGCTCAGCGCTGCACTTCGCGATGGCTGCAAGCCTCATCGCCCCGGTCCGATTGGTGGCTCCTGTGGGCGAAGCCGAGGTGGACCAGGTGAGAGCCATCATCGGCTCCCGCCCCATCGACACGAGCTACCTCCAGGTGCTGAACGCGTCCACTTTTCGCTGGCACGCGCGGCAGGAGGACGGGCGCAATGTGGACCTGGGATCGCACGACAGCATCTACGACACGTGGGACCCGCGCGTGCCGCGCGGGTTCGACGGCTGGGCATTCGTCGGCTCGGTGCGTCCCGACCGCCAGGTGCAGCTCTTGGACAGGCTCCAGGGAGCGCGCATGCTCGCCGCAGACTCGATGCTGTCTTACGTGCACTCACAGCCCGTCGAAGCACAGGAGGTGCTGCGCCGCGCCGGCTGGTATTTCTGCAACCACGAAGAGTTCGCAGCGCTCGGCGGAGACGAACCGCAAGCGTTCCGCAGGCGATGGTCACTCGACGGTCTCGTCGTCAAGGCCGGACCGCGTGGCGTCGACGCGTACACCGAGCGCGGCGCCATCCATGCGCCTGCACTCACGAACCATCCTGTGGTCGACACCACAGGCGCCGGCGATGCGGTCGCGGGCGGGATGCTTGCTCGCTGGCTCAGCACAGGCGCTGATCCGAGTCGCCTCCAGGACGCGTTGTTGTGGGGAATCGCGTGCGCATCCTTGACCATATCCGCGATCGGGCTCAGAGGCATCGCGTCCTCCACGCGCAAACAATTGGAAGAACGCGTCGACGAAGTTCGTGATCGCCTGGCTCGCGAATCGTGAGCGTCACCGCGGAGGTTCGGGCTGGACGATGTTGCGCCCAGCGCATTTCGAGCCCTCGATTTCGGGGCCGGCTTGATGTTGCAGCACTGTCGGAAACCGACTCAAACCTACGAGTCGTGAGCCCGGTTTCCGTATGCTGTTTTGAGCCTCCCCAAGCAAGATCGGCTGAATTCAGGTTGAATTGGGGTTGATCTGGTCAAGGAGGCGCCCCTAGAATGGGCAGAGTCCAGCCCCAGAAACAGATTTCAACTAAGGATGGTGAACAGTGGAAGGTTATTGTTTGAAGGACAAGAAAAAGGTCGAGATGAAAGACCCGCAGCCGATCACGATGAAGAACGGCAAGCCCGCGACCATCGGTACTTGCCCGCACTGCGGGACCAAGATCTACAAAATCGGCAAGGCGGTGGCCTGACATGGAAGGCTACTGTCTGAAGGACAAGCGAAAGGTCGAGATGAAGGACCCCAAGCCGATCACGATGAAGAACGGCAAGCCGGCAACGGTCGGTACGTGCCCGCATTGCGGAACCAAGATCTACAGGATCGGCAAGTCGACCTGACCAACATTCGATAGGGACCGCTCCTACTTGGGCGGTCCTTTTCTTTTTGTCAGGTGGTGATCGGTGGCTCCAGCGCTGCGAGCAGCACCTCTGTTGCAGACACGGCCTCGTCGACGCCGAGGGTCTTGAAGATTTCGACGTTAGATGGGTTGTTGACCCGAGCGATCGTCTTCTTCACGTTGAAATGTCGCTTGGCCATCTGGAGCGCGATGAGGTTGTCCTCATCGTCGGCGGTAACCGCCACGATCGCATCGGCGCGCTCGATGCCCGTTTGCGACAGGAACTTCACCTCACAGCCGTCGCCTCTCATCACGATGCTGCCCAGCTGCGTCTCGAGCCAGTCGGCTCTGCGCGCGTCCCGTTCGATCAAGGTGACCTCGTGTCCTCTCTCCAGCAGGTCGCGCGACATGTAGTAGCCGACGGTCCCCCCTCCGACCACGATCACATACATCTACTTCTTTTCCAGCAAAGTCTTCTCGATGGCCTTGGCGCCCTCGATGGTGGGGCATATCGTATGCAGACCGAGCAGCTCATACGCCTCGGCTCGTTCGGGGTCGTAGATTCGGGCGACGACGCGTGGCACCTTGAAGATGTGCTTGGCGACCTGGGAGGCCATGATGTTGCGGTTGTCGCCCTCGGTAACCGCGACGAAGCCGTCGGCGTCCTCGATGCCCGCCCTGCGCAGAACGTCGGCATCGGTGCCGTTTCCGACCACCTGGTTGCCCTTGAAATCGTTGGTCAGGACGCCCCGCGAGGCGGCGCGCGAGAACTGGTTCGGGTCGCGGTCTATGATCACCACCTCGTGGCCAGCCCTGTCCATGTCGGCGGCGAGCTGTGAGCCCACCCGACCACAGCCGACGATGAGGAGCTTCAAGGCTGGTTGATTATAGGCAGGCACTCGCGGTGGCTCGGGCCGCACTTGCTAGGATTTGGACGCTTGCGCTTCCCCTTCACGTTCATGGGCATCATGGCGCTGGGCATTGGCGTTTGGGTCCTGGCCTATCTGGCAGGTCACAGGAGCCTTGATCCCATGTCCCAGGCGATCGCGATCACGACCATCCTGATCTCGTGGGGCCTTGGCGCCTACGTACTGGTCAGGAGGGTGCGGCGGGGACCGCAGCACTGATGGGCGAGCATTCGCACGCGCCGACCTCGAAGAAGGTGCTGGTTGCCGTGGGGGGGCTCGGCATCGACGCGGAAACGGTCCGTCTCGCGTGCCGCATGACTGACCCGCAGGGGGGCCGGCTCTACGGAGTTCACATCATCGAGGTCAACCGGTCGCTACCGCTGGGTGCGGTGCTCGACGAGGTCGTCGAGCGCGGCGAGAAGATCCTGGACGAGGTCGAGCAGCTTGCGGCGGAGACCCTGCTGCCCGTGGAGACGGAGCTGGTGCAGGCGAGAGACACGGGACCGGCCCTCGTGGATGAGGCCGTCGAATGGGGCGCCGACCTGATCGTCATGGGCCTGCCCTACAAGCGTAGGTTCGGGGAGTTCAACCTCGGTAAGACAGTTCCTTACGTCCTGAAGAACGCCACCTGCCGAGTGATGCTCTTCCGCGAGCACCGAGAGCACCCGATCTAGTCCAACCGACCCCATACCGGGATGCCGCCAACCCCTGACCCTGCGGGGCCCTCCCTCCTCCCGGCAGGCTCCCTCCCCCAACCTGCACACCTGGCCCGACGCTACGAGTGGTCCGGGAGTCTGCCAACCCAGCTTGTTAAGGTCACCTTCCATGAACGAGGTCGGATCAAAACGCCCTCACTACGGAGTTCGACTGTGGGCAGAGCTCGGCCGCCTCGGCGGCGAGCACGACGCCTTCATCAAGGTCATCATCATCGAGCGGATCGTCAAGGCGATCGGACTGATCGTGGCCGGTGGGACAGGATTGCTCGACAGCTGGGCCGATTACGCCCAAGACCAACTGAACCTTGCTGCGGGCAACAGCGTGATCGTGGTTCTGCTGCTGAGGTTCGTGGCGTATATCGGCAACTTCAGCCACACGAACCTGCTGGCGACCGCGGCGATCATCTACGCACTGCTCGAGGGCACGGAAGGTGTCGGGCTCGCGATGCGGCGCCGTTGGGCCGAATACCTGACCGTGATCGCCACCGGCATCCTCATCCCATACGAGGCGTATGAGGTCATCCACAGGGCGACGCTCTTCAAGGTCGGAGCGCTGCTACTGAATGTTGCCGTGGTGGGCTACCTGGCCTACCGGAAGCGGCTGTTTGTCGGGGTCTGACACCAGGGTGAGCCACGCGCAGGGGAATCCAGCGCGATGGGCGATGTACCTGGTCAGTGCGGCCAGCGTCTTGAGGCCGTAGACCGTTGAGGTCTGGAAGTTCACAGAGCTCGCGTCCTCGTGGTATTTGCCGATCGCCGGAACCTCGCCGATCTTGAACCCGAACGTGGCGGCCTGGATCAGCACCTGGGTGTCGAACACGAAGTCGTTGCTGTTCTCGAGAAACGGAATCGCTTCGAGGAATCGGCGCGAGTAAGCGCGGTACCCGGTGTGGTACTCGGACAGGCGCAGACCCAGCACCCGATTCTCGACCCCGGTCAGAAACCGATTGCCGAGCCGCTTCCACCATGGCATCCCGGCCTTGGCCGGGTCCAAACCCAGCCAGCGCGATCCGAGCACGATGTCGGCTTCCCCATCCTCGATGACCTTGCAAAGGTTCGGGATGATGGCCGGGTCGTACTGCCCATCGGGGTGAAGCATGACCACCACATCGGCTCCCATCTCGAGCGCCTGCCTGTAGCACGTCTTCTGGTTGCCCCCGTAGCCGAGATTCTGCTTGTGGCGGATGACGTCGAGGCTCAGCGCGGTGGCGACGCTGACGGTGGCATCGGCGCTGGCATCATCGACGAGAAGGATCCGGTCGGCGTGCCCCGCCGGGATGTCACCAACCACCTCCACCAAGGTCTTCGCCGCCCTGTACGCCGGCAGAACGATCACTCGACGCGGGCGCGGACCGCCACTCTTGAACTCACCAACCGGGATGGGATCGGGCCGGACTGAGAGCCGTTCAAGCGTGAGGTATGAGGCAATGGCAATAGCCCCAATAGCGGCTGACCAAAAGCTGATCAGGAAGGTGAGGTTTATCGCGACGTACGAAATGACAAGCACGGCGGTCGCGGCACGCGGCCAGCGCAAGTTGCCTTCCAGCGCAAGGTCGGCAAGGGCGAAGCCGGGTATGACCAGCAGCGCCAGGTCGTGCACGTTCTGATGGGGGCTCAAAACCAGCGAAGCAGCGATGGCGACTGCGAAATCGAGTCGTGGCTTGTCGGGGCGCCAGCTCAGAGACAGCGCGACAAGTGCCAGCAGGACTAGCAGGATCAGAAGCGAGGCGGTCGCACCCCCAGGCAGCACCTGGAGGATGTTTCTTAGCGAATACACCGCCGGGTCGGTGTAGGCAAGCTGACCGCCAGTCGGTAGGGAACCACCGATCGCCCACGCGCCGAGCGATTTGAGGTAGTCGATCACGGGCGCAACGCCGAAACCGGCCACCGAGACAGCTCCCAGCGCGACCAGAACACCGGCGAAACCGGCCAGGGCACGCCACGCACGTCGGGCCACAAAGAGCACAGGAATGAGCAGCAGCAGCTGCGGCTTGGCGAGCGCCAGAGCACTGAAGACGCCTGCCCAGCCGTGCCTGCCTCGCGACCAGGCGACATATGCCGCCGCCAGCGGAACCAGTACGACCAGGTCCGATTGTCCCTGGAGAACCGTTACGAAAAGGGGGAAGAAGCCGGCGATCAGCGAAATGGCCACCATGGCGGCCAGGCCGCGGATCTGCTGGCTGCTGCGGACGAGAAGGATCAACAGGCCAGCGCACAGGACCACGTTGAAAACAGCCATCGCAATGTATGCCTGTCGATAGCTCAGGTAGCCCAGCGGGGCTATCAGCAACGTGTAGTAGGGGGGATGAAAATACGGAAGTACGATGAACCTGTCGGGTGGCTGCGAGGTAACCTCGATCTGTATCTGGCGCTGGAGGACCAGGTTGTAGACGGCCGACCCTCCCTGCAGCACGTAAAGCCTCGCGCCTGAGTAGAACGAAAAGAAGTCTGGCCCCTTGAGATTGCCACGTACGACGGTGGACCAGATGTAGGCCCAGCCCACAAAGGAGCCGACGCCGACACCGGCCGCCGCGGCGAATCCCAGGCTCTGCCACCTGATGGGCGGCCGGCGCGTCATCGCCCTGATTCGAGTCGGAGCGCGAAGCGTTCTGGGAGCCCTGCCTTGGTGATCGCCCTCTGTGCTCCCTTGATGTCGTAGCGGACGCGCCTGAACTCGAAAGCCTGGTCGTCCACGTCCCAGATCCCGTAGCTCGCCAAGGGGCTGCCGTCTCTTGGCTGTCCGACACTGCCCGGATTGACCAGTGCGGGCCCCCTCAGGCGGAAGGTTTCCACGCGATATTCGTGCGTCACCTGCCCACTCGTCAGGCCGAAGATCCCCGGCACGTGAGTGTGTCCGTGGAAGCACACGCCGCCATTGATCAGCTCGAGGTTGGCGGCTGCGACCGCGGTGTCGAGCACGTACTCATAGATATGGTCGCGCGGGCTGGCATGGACAAGCAGAGCTTCTTCCTTCATGTTGCTGTCAGGGAGGTTGCGCAGCCATTCAAGACGTTCCTCGCCGATCACTTCGACGGTCCATCGCACCACCGTCGCCGCGTCGTCGTTGAACCATTCGAGGATCTCAGGATCGGTGCACGCTCGATCATGGTTGCCGACCAGCGTGAACCAGCCCTGCTTCATGACCTCGTCGATGCACTTCTTGGGGTCGCCGCCATAGCCAACGACATCCCCGAGGCAGATCGTTTCATCGACCTCCGGGCAGTCGCGCAGCACCGCCTCCAACGCCTGCCAGTTGGCGTGGATGTCCGACAGGATCGCTACCTTCAAGCCGGCTTCTCGTAGAGGCGCGGATAGATGTGGTCGAACAGGATTCGGAGCGTGGCGGCGAGTGGCACATCCACGAAAATACCGAGTATGCCTGCCCAGCTGAAGCCGGCCAGAAAGGCGACGATGACAAGAATGGGCGGCAGCCGCACGGCATCACCCACGACCTTGGGGTAGACGAAGTTGAGGATCACGTTCGAGATCACGAAATAGACAATGGCAACGAGGAGCGCCTGACCAGGGCTGGCGGCGAGGCCTACCAGAATTGCCGGGATGGCTCCGATGAAGGGACCAAGGTAGGGGATCAGAGCCGTGATACCGGCCACGAGCCCCAGCGCGATGGCGTCGGGCAGGCCCAAGACGGCGCACGCCACCCCGCTCAAAAGCCCGATCAAGGCCGCGATGATCAGCTGGCCGCGCATGTAGGCGTAGAGCATCTTGCGGATTCGCCGCCAGATCTGGTCGAAGTCGGTCCGATAGTCGTTCGGGACCAGGCGCCGCAAGACCCGCCTGATCGCAGCAGCGTCGAGGGCCAGGAGGAACGCGATGATGAACGTGAGCAGGAGCTGAAGCACAGTCGTCAGGGCGGTCAGGCCGATGCCGACGGCGTTGCCAAACTGACCCAGCAGGTACTCCCTCAGGTGCGAACTGATCGATTCGGTGGCGCCTTTGAGGTCGATCTTGAAGCCGAACACCTGTACGGCGCCCTGGAGGCTGTTGATTCGATCCTGGGCCGCGGCGGCCAGCGCCGGGGCCTGCGCCTGGAGGGTGCCGACCTCGTTGATCACGAGGGGCACTGCCAGCAGCCCCAACCCGGCCAGGGCCCCAATGATGACGACAAAGATGAGGACGATCGCCACGACCCGGGGCACGCCCAGCCCGACCAGGCGGGCGATCCCAGGCTGGATCAGGAAGGCGATGGCGGCTCCGAGCACGACCGCGCCCAGGAAGTCCCGTAGGAGGTAGAGCACGGCGATGGCGACCACGAGCGCGCCCAGCCCGAAACCGATCTGGAGGTAGCGCCGGCGGCGCCTGGGATCCATCGGCAAAGTCGCCACCACAGCGACGGGAGTGGGTTCTTCCGGCTCAGTGGGGTGGAGGGACTCTCTTGGATGTGGACTCGAACGCACGGTAATCAGGGCAGTATGACGATGATGTGCGCCTTCAGATCCCGCTTAAAGCGAAGCTGACAGCCGGCGCCGCCGGCCCCCGCGGGGCGGTCGAGCGAGTCATTTGGCTCGGGGCTGAGCCGCCGCCGCTCGTATTGCAGCTTCCTCGTATGCGGATCCGTGAAGTGGGTTGGACATGACACGACCCGCTGCCAGGGCGAACAGCCCAAGCAAGATCAATCCGATCGCCAAGACGCCATACGCCATAACCGGTCCACTGTTGGGATCCATTTGGACGATGGCCCC
>JBGPOC010000034.1:0-11807 GCA_041487825.1 Candidatus Dormibacteraceae bacterium
CGACCTCGAGCTCGAGCACGTTTTGTCCCTTGAAGATGACCTCACCACCGTCGACTGTGTAGCCGGGGTGGCCCATCAGCGTGTGGGAGAGCGTCGACTTGCCCGAACCGTTGGGGCCCATCACAGCGTGCACCTCGCCCTTGTTGATGGCGAGCGTGACCCCTTTCAGGATCTCCTTGCCTTCGACGCTGGCCCGCAGGTCTCGGATCTCGAAATCAGCCAACTCCCTCAGCTCTCCTTAACTTCATACGTGCAATCGGGTGCCGCGTCGGCCATCCATGTCGAACGGTTGACGGATGCGCCCAGCAGTCGCTGGTACATCTGCTTCTCGCTGTGGCAGGGAAGGCCGGTACGGGCGGCGACGTCCTGGATGGGGCAGTTGCAGTGGCGGATCGCGAGTCCACCATCGGGAAGCTCGACCACCTCGGCCATGTGACCGTGCTCGGTGGCGAGCTTGGCCAGCTCGCGGACGCGCGCTGGCAAGTCTAGCCCGGCCAATCGAGGGGAGTACTCGGCCTCGAGGCGCTCAGCCCGGAGCTCGAAGAAGCGCGCCAGCTGCTGCTCGGATATGAACTCGACCAGGTCTCCGGAGAGCTTTCGATGGCCATCGGGAAAGTGATCGCCGGCAGCGGCTGTCAGCACGTACACGTTCTCCGGGCGGCCACGCCCCTGCGGCTGAGCATGAGCCAGCGCCGGGACGCGCTCCCGCGTGGCCAGCCCGTCCGCCTCGAGTGCCTCCAGGTGGCGCAGAGCCCCCTGCTTGGAGACCTCGAGGTGGCCTGCGATCTCGCCGAGCGTCGCGTGTCCGCGGGTCTTCAGGAAGGCGAGGATGTTCTCGCGGCGGGAGTCCACCGTCCAATCTTACGAGTTCTTCAACATGGATGTTTAAATACGCCGACCGGCCGGCCGGGGGCGATACTCTCGGCGAGATGCGGCGCCTGCTGGCCGTTCTGATCGCTGCCCACGTGGCCCTGGTGGCGATACCGGTCCAGGCTGAGGACGTTGCCTGGGAGCACTGGAAGAAGATCGGAGGCGTCTTCGATGTCGACGGTCCGCGCAGCGACGGCTCGTTGATCGTCGCCGGGTCGGCGGCTCTCTACCTGGTGGACCCCGCCGGGAACGTCACCCCCTTCGCTCGCGGTCCGGGCGGATATCACGAGGACCCGGGCGCCGAAGCCTACCTGGCGCTGTCGCCGGGTGGCCATGTCAGCGCGGCCGGGTGCGATTTCACCCGTGACGAGACCTTCGTGCTGCGTGTTCACGTGCCCATCGGCGTCAGCCGGGTGAGCGCGTCGGGCGATGAATCGGGTTCTTTTGCGAACTTAACGGGTGTCACCTCGCTCAGCGGGATCACGTTCGACACCAGCGGCGCCTTCGACAACCGCTTGCTCGTGAGCGGGCTGTCCAAAGGAAAGACCGTCATATTCGCCCTCGATTGCACGGGATCGGTGCAGGTGATCACCCGATCCGCTCCCGTGCTGGAGGGCGGGCTGGCGGTCGCCCCGAGCGGCTTCGGCGCCTTCGGTGGCGCCCTCATCGCCCCCGACGAGTTCAGCGGCAAGATCTATGCGATAACGGCCTCGGGTGCCGTGAGCACCCTGGCGAAGCCGTCCCTGCCGACCGGCGGTGACATCGGCGTAGAGAGCGTCGGTTTCGTTCCGGCAGGCTTCATCAGTCGCGGGGGCGCCGCTTACTACGCCGACCGGTTCACCGCCAAGAATCGGCACCCCGGATCCAACAGCCTGCTGCGACTCTCGTCCGCTCAGCTCGCCGCCGCGGGCGTGCAGGACGGCGACCTTCTGGTGGCGACCGAGGGCGGCGGCACCCTGATCGCCGTGCATTGCGACACCTCCTGCAGGGTCATTCCGGTGGTGACCAAGGCGACCAGTTCGCATGGAGAAGGCCACATCGCGTTCACGATGGAGCCGGCGCCGTCAAGCCCGACCCCGACGTCGCCTGGCGGGGGGCACGGTACGTCTCTACCTCCCCAGCTCGGCACGTTCTTCGGCGATTGGGGCATCCCCGTTGTTGCCATCGTGCTGCTGCTCGGGCTGATCGCGGTCCTGGCCGTGCAGGCGATCCGCCGTCGTGGCCGCTGACCGGCACCAGGCTCCAGATCGGTGGATCGCCTTTTGCTGCTCGGCGCCCGAGGCATGCGGGCGTTCGGCTTCGGCTTCGCCGCCGTCCTGGTCGGCGTTTACCTGGAAGGTCGCGGGCTCTCACCCGGACTGATCGGGCTCACGCTCGGGCTCGGACTCGCCGCGGCCTCGCTCTCAGGCCTGGCTTCTGCCAGCCTGGCGGCACGGTTCGGACGCCGCCGCGCGCTTTCCATCTCGGGGCTGCTCATGGCGCTCACCGGGCTGGACCTCGCTCTTGCGAACCAGCCTGCCTTGCTCGTTATCTCGGGCCTGACTGGAATGCTTGGGGCCGCCAGCGTCGACCTCGGTCCGTTCGCATCGGTCGAGCAGGCGGTGCTTGCCGAAGCTGTGCCGCCCGAAGCCCGCAACGTGGCCTTCGGTCGCTACTCCCTCACGGGGGGGCTGTTCAACGCCGCGGGAGGGCTGGCCGCCGGGCTCGCGATCCGCGCTCAGGGCGGCCGCAACTTCTTCCTCGTGTATGCCGCCATCGGCGTGCTCACCTCGATCCTCCCGCTGTTCATGAGCTCCTCGGTCGAAGCGCCCGGTCAGGCAGTGGCCTTCGGGAGATTTCGCCCGCTGGCCGGGCTCGCGGCGCTGTTCGCGCTGGATTCGCTTGGAGGTGGCTTCGTCGCCAACGCCGTGATCGCGTACTGGCTGCACGTGCGTTTCGCGGTCGACGTCCAGCACCTGGGACCCCTGTTCGCCCTGATCGCCCTTCTGCAGGCGGTCTCGTATGAAGCCGCCGGGCGCCTCGGCGATCGATTCGGGCTCGTCAACACCATGGTCTTCACGCACCTGCCGTCCAACGTGCTCTTGCTGCTGATTCCTTTCAGCCCGAACGTCGGGTGGGCGGTTGCGCTGCTCCTCTGCCGGTTTGCCCTGTCACAGATGGACGTGCCGGCGCGGCAGGCCTATGTCGTGTCGATCGTCCCTGCGGGGGAGCGCGCCGGCGCGGTAGCGATGACAGGCGCCGTGCGCGGCGTGGCTCAATCGTTCGGCCCAGTCCTTGCCGGGATCGCCATCGGCGCCGCCAGCTTTGGCCTGCCTTTCTTCGCCGGTGGCGGCCTCAAGATCGTGTACGACGTCCTGCTGTTCAGGGGTTTTCGCAACCGTCGCGCTTCGCATGAGCGATGACGGTCGGGCTGCGCCCGACCTTTATGAGGGAAACCCGGATGGTTTCCCTCATCGCGCGTGCGGCTTCGCCGCAGGCGACCCGGCCCTGATTCAGCAGGCATAGTCAATGTTCACCAACCAAAGGGCCGGCGCTCTTTTCCGGTATATCGATGGGATTGATTGAGGATTGGTTTCTCCTGACCACGAACGGAGTCGACAAAGACAAAGTCATGGCCGGGGGGACCCCGGCCAACCCCGCCACGCTGGGTACTGAATGACCTCTAAGGTGAGCTTGTGACCGAGGACCTGACCGCGCTCGAAGCTTCCGAGCTCGAGCGGCGGATCGCCGCGGCTCGCGAGCGCATGCGGCCCGTGGAACGCGACCTCAACGAGCTTCGGGCGGAGCGCGACGTGCTGCTCACCGAGGTGCGCAGGCGAGAGCGACAGGCCCACCGGGTGTCGCGCGCCGACGTCAAGACGGCGATGAAGGAAGGCCGGTTCCCGAGTCTCGCCGAACTCGTCGCCGGCGTCGAGTCGGGCTCGCTCGACGACTACGTCTATCACCTCAAGACGGGTGGGGAGGTCCGCCTCGGCTTCCCGGGGGCGAGGTCGCAGACCGTGGCTCTAACCGACGGCGTCCAGGTGGCTCAAGCCAAGGACTTCGCCGAGGTGACCCGCCTGTATTCAGCCGGCTGGGAGCTGGGAAGCCCCGGGCATCCGGGTGTCAGGGTCCACTTTCCAGGTACGCGCCAGGAGCGCCTGGCGCCCTCCGACGAGGTGTTTGCGCGCCTCCGCGAACCGACCGACACAGGAGACTGACGTCTGACCGTTCATCAGATCGGTCAGCGGCCCGCGTAGGTGCAGCGCCGTCCGCCAAGAGGTCCGCGGGCGGAGAAGGTCGGCCGATCCCGGCTTTCGCCGCCAGGCCGCAGGCTGAAGAGGAAATTCAGATCCGACGGACCCGTCTGCGTGCAGTCTCTACCAACCACACCAACCAGTAACGGGGCCGAAGTGAATAGTCCCAAGCGCCCACGTAAGTGACGCTCTTCCCTCCGAAACCCTTTTTGAACAGGCTCACTCCGTGTAGCGGATGTTTCGGATTTTCGTTCGGGGCTATTCCCCACAAGCTGTAGTAGTTGAAATGGCGACGTTTCGCCTCCACGATGGCGGACCACTGGAAGAGGTGACTGGCGGGAACATCGGACCTTGCCACGGATGCGCCGTGTACGTATGAGGCGTTATCACCGTAAAACACGATCACCGCGGCCGCCATAGGTCTGTCTTCATGGCTGGCTATGAAGAGCTCGGCTATTCCGGCCCGGCTCAACACCTCGAACTGGGATCTCAAGTAGTCCCGACCTTGAAAGATGATGTTGTGTCGGTGGGCGGTTGCGTCCAGCAGGTTCTGAAACGTGTCAAATCGGCCCGTGTCCTTGGTAATTTCGATCTCCACTCCGATGGACGTGGCCTTCCTGACCAGATTTCTCGTTGTCTTGCGTAGTCCGGATAGAAGCTGTTCCTCTGTGCTCGAGCCGATATCCAGCACTAAATCGAATTCCGCCTGAACGAAAGTCGGAGCCTTTCGGAAGCCGGACTCTTCCAACATGGCTTTGATAGCGGAAGTCGTTTCAACTCGGGGATCGATGCGTAGATAATCGGCGCCGCTGTCGCGGGCGATTGCTACCAGGTGTTGCAGGAAAGTCTTGACCAAAACTTGATCAGACCAATCCAGTACTGGTCCGTATGGAACATAAAAGATGGTCCCGATGCGAGTCTGCGAAACGATGCCTTGCGCCGCACCAGCGGCGCTACCGCCTAGATACGCGATGCGGTGGATTTGACGTCCTTGCTGCTTCTGAAAGTCTCCCCAGTACCAGCTTTGCAGAAACGGGGCGAGGTGATGCTTGGAGACAAGACTTTCCCACAGAGTCTGGTCCGATACCTCGGAAAATTCGCCGTCGATGTGAATGATTGTGACTTAGCGACCCCGCCTTCGCATCTTGTGGAAATTTTCGACGACCCAGACCAGCCAGTAACGTCGACCGACCGGGTAGTCCCAAGCTCCGACCAAGTGCACCATGCGGCCCCCGAAGCCTTGCTTAAACCAGGTCATCCCGTACCAAGGGTGTCCTGGAGATGTCGACGTGGTCGCGCCGCCAAAGTCATACAGCCTCCGGCCAGCACGCTTGGCCGTTCGAATCGCGGTCCAGTGCAAGAGGTGCGCCGCGCCAACCTTGGAAGTGACTGCACTGCCGCCGTGCAGGTAATTGGACGTGTCACCGTAGTTGACTATCACGGCAACGGCCAGATGGTCTTCCCCCAGATTCGAAATCAAAAACCTTGCCAGACCAGATCGACTGAGAATCTCGAACTGTTTTTGAAAATAGCGCTCACTGTGTGAACGAAACTGCTGCCGATCCGTGGTCATCCGTAGAAGTTCATGAAAGATGTGAATGTCAGCGGGGCTGGTTGATTCGGTAATTACGAAACCCTTTTTGATCGACTGCCGGATTCGATAGCGCGTGTTACTACGCATGTTAGATAGGAGGGACTCCTCGCTTTCTCCAAGATCGAGCACCCATCCGTCGTCAAATTGACCAGCGCTGGGCGCCTTGCGAAAGCCTGACCCAGCCAGAGCTTTGGAGATCTCCATTGATCGCTCGATGCGGGGCTCGATTCTGAGGTAGTCAATCCCTTCGGCCGATACCGCGTTGCGCAGCGCGATTAGAAACGCGTCCACTTGTGCGAGGTCCGACCAATCAAGAACTGGTCCGTACGGGACATACGCAAAGCTAGCCAGCTTGCGCCGGCCGATTATTACCTGAGCACAGGCGGCGACACGATCGCCGTTGATGAGGGCAAGACGCAGAACACGGTGTCCCAGAGCCTCTTGGAATTCACCCCATGGCCAGCTCTGCAAAAACGGCGCGAACTCCTGCTTGGACACAAAATCCTCCCAGGTTTCACGTTCGACTATTTCGGTCAGCCTGGCTGTCATCGTAGTCGGAGCCCTGTCCGCGCCAGCGTGACGTCGTCCCGGGTGATTGCTCGCAGAACAAGCAGCGAGATCGCGTACGCCGCGGCGCCGGCGCCGAACGGGATTACCATCGGTTGGCCCGTCAAGAGGCCCCGATGCACTGAACAACGAAGCGCTCGGTCAGCGGGTAAGCCAGAAACATGCCGACCGACAGCGGCCAGCACGACAAAGATTGGCAATTGATTCTGAAATCGTAATGCTGAGGCGCGCTGCCTCCGAGCACGGCTGTCCTGCCTCTCCCAGCCATCGATTGAGAGCCGTCTTCGGCGACGCGCGATCTGCTGCACGCCTGAAATAGAATCGAGCTTCCAAAGCGGTTGAAGCGACCCTCGCGTAACCATGGGTTGACCTCGCGCGTTGGGATCACTGGAAACGTAGACTCTACGTGCCCCTTAACCATGGCTAAAGACATTCCCGAAAGAATCCACACCAAGGGCGGCCACCGGCCGCGGGCTCGAATTCACGCCGACTGGTCTCCGATCGGTCAGCGTATCCGCCGCAATACCCTGCTTCGCGGGACCGCCGCGGTGATCGCACTGCTCGTGGTGGTCGGCCTGGCCGCCGACGCTTACGCCCAATCATTCATTGACAGCCTGCCCTCGATCCAGGGTCTCGACAGTGCCGCGTTTTCCGGCGACACCGTCATCACCGACCGCAACGGGGTCATCCTCGCCGATGTGGGCAACCACGGTGACCACCGGCTTGCCGTCCAGCTCAGCGCCATTGCGCCAGTCGCCATCCAGGCCACGGTCGCCATCGAGGATAGGGGCTTCTACACGAACCCCGGCTTCGATATCTCGGCCATCATCCGGGCATCGTATGACAACCTTCGCGCCGGGCACATCGTCAGCGGCGCCAGCACCATCACCCAGCAGCTGGCCAAGCAGCAGTTCCTGACCCCTGACCAATCGGTCCAGCGAAAGTTGAAGGAGCTCGCGCTCGCATACGAGTTGAGTCAGGTCTACACGAAAGACCAGATCATGGAGCTCTACCTCAACAAGAGCTTCTACGGCTCGCAGTCATACGGCATTGAGGCGGCCGCCGAGGGCTACTTTCACATTCACGCCTCTCAGTTGGACCTTGCGCAAGCCTCGGTTCTAGTCGGGCTCCCACAAGCACCCACCGAATGGAACCCCGTGCTTCACCCCGACGCCGCCAAGGTCCGCCAGACAGAGGTCCTGCAGGCGATGATCCGGTCTAACTTCATCTCGCAGGCGGACATGGATGCGGCTCTTGCTGAGAAGCTTGTCTATCACGCCCCGGTCAACAACTTCAAAGCGCCTCACTTCGTGGACTATGTGTTGACCGAGCTGCGGCAGCTCGGGTATCAACCCGGCGTCCAGCAGCTCACCGTGAAGGCCACGCTCGACTATCGCATGCAGCGAATCGGCGAGAAGGCAGTGCGGGACAACATGGCCTACGATCTAGGGAAGGCCCCCGCGCCCGCAAACTCAGCCTCTTACACTCCCTACGTTCCTGGCGGCAACATCGACCCTAACGGGAAGCTTTCGTCAGGACTCGTCGCCGAGGACCCGAAGACCGGGGAGATCCTGGTCATGGTCGGATCACCCGATTACAACGCCCTCGGTGGCCAGTTCAACTGGACCACGATACCGCGCAACATGGGCTCTTCGATGAAGCCGTACACGTACGCGTCGGTCTACAGCGCCCGCGCGGCGACTGTCGATACCCCGGTGTATGACGGCCCGAGCCCGCTCATTTACAAGGACGCTTACAGCACGACCAAGTTCTACAACTACGACCTCAGGACCCACGGCGTTCTGCCGCTGAAGAAGGCCATGGGCAACTCGCTCAACATACCCGCGGTCAAGGTCGAGCTTTCCATCGGCGTCCCGGCCGTGCTGACTTACATGCGCAACCTCGGTGTGTTGCCACGCTACTCAGGGCCCAACAGCACGAGCGCATATCAAACCAATGCCCCGACCAACGTGTACGGTCCGAGTCTCACCCTGGGTGGATACCCGATCACGCTGCTCGAGCATGTGGGCGGCATTGCCACCTTTGCCGACATGGGCATCTACCACACACCCGAGGCGATCCTCCAGGTGACCGACTCCCACGGCGCCCCCCTCTACCAGACGCACGCGAACCAGCGCGCACGCCAGGCGATGGACCCGGGGGTGGCCTTCATCATGGCCCAGACCATGTCGGACAACAACAACCGGGTCATGATCTTCGGCCCAAATAACCCGCTTCACTTCACCCACCACATCGTCGCCGCCAAGACTGGAACTTCCGACGACTTCAAGGACGGGACGACGATTGGCTTCACGCCGGACCTGGCGGTCGCTATGTGGGTGGGGGACATCCTGGGCAACAACCACACGATGAGGTTCGGCCTGGATGCTGTTTTTGTCACGACTCCGGGTTTCCACGCGTTTATGGACGCTGCGCTGGCCGGCAAGCCCGCAACCAGGTGGTACACACCACCGCCGGATGTCGTCGCCGGCCCCAACAACAGCTGGTTCCTGACCGACGCCCGCAGCATCGCCAAGCTCCCAGGCGACAGCCGGCCGAACCCGACGCCGAGGACGCCTCCTTTCGTGGTACCGCCCGATCCGGGCACGGGCCCGGTGCTCGCGAGCCCACCGCCCAGCCCATCGCCGAGCCCTATCCCATCGCCCAGTCCGTGCGGGCCACCAGGCCAATGCTGATCTGACGAGCGGCTCATCTCGACCGGAGCTCCTCGCGTCTCCGTAGAATCGCGCGTTATGACATCGCCGCTCTCCGTGGTCACCGAGCAGCTGCCCAAGAGCCAGGTCGGCATGACCATCGAGGTCCCGGCTGAGACCGTCGACGCCACGTACGAAAGGGTTCTTCAGCGGCTGACATCCAGGGCGAAGATCGAGGGATTTCGCCCGGGCCGTGCGCCACGGTCGTTGGTGGAGGCGCGGATCGGCCCCGCCGTGCTGCGCGAAGAGGTCGTCGAGGCGATGGTCCCGGCGGTCGTGCGTCAGGCGCTCGAGGAGGGCTCGATCGACCCCATCGAAAACCCCGACGTCGAGGTCCTCGAGCTCGAGCGCGGACGGCCCGCTCGCTTGAAGGCCACGATCAGCGTGATGCCCGAGGTGAAGCTCGGCGACGCGTCCTCGCTCGAAGTGCCGCCGCAATCCATCGAGGTAAGTGAGGAGATGGTCGACCGCCGGTTGGAGGACCTGCGCCAACCTCTCGCGGAGATAACCCCTGTCGAGCGCGAAGCGCACACGGGAGACCTGGTTGTCATCGACGTCGAGGTGAATGTGGCTGGCGCCGTGGTGGAGTCGGAGTCCCGAAAGGCGATGGAGGCCGAGCTGAAGGACGGGGTGCTGCTTCCGGAGCTGCTCGCCGTGCTGGAAGGCGCGAAGGTTGGCGAGACCCGTGCGGCGTCGGTCACATTCCCGGAGACGTACGGCGATCCACAGCTTGCCGGCAAGGCGGCGAGCATCAGCGCCACCGTCCAGGGCGTGAAGGAGAAGGTCCTGCCGGCCCTTGACGATGCGATGGCCAAGCAGCTGAGCAATGGCGAGCACGAGAGCGTCAAGTCGTTTCGCGCCGCAACCCGGGCCGCCCTCGAGCAGGCCGCAACGGAGATGGCGAAGCTCGAGCTGGAGCAAGCCCTGGTGAAGGCACTGGTGGACGCCTCGAGCGTAGAGGTGCCCGTGGCACTGGTCGATCGCGAGCTGACGAGCCAGCTCGAGTCGATGGAGCGCACCCTGAGCCGCCAGGGGCTGAAGCTCGAGCGCTACCTCGAGTACGTCGGCAAGACGATCGATCAGTGGGTGGCGGAGGAGCGCCCCGACGCAGAGGCTCGGCTCAAGGTCGACCTCGTGCTCGGCGAGTACGCGAAGCGGCAGGCCCTCGAGCCGTCAGATGAGGACGTCGTGAGCTTCCTCGAGGAGCAGGCGGGCCAAGACGACGAGCTCAAGGGCCAGGTCGACGACCTGAAGAAGAGCCAATCCGCCCGCCGGTACTTCGCTTCACGGCTGCGCCGGCGCCGCGTGCTGGATCGCCTTGTCGAGGGAGCCGGGGCCTCCGCGAAGACCGCGAGCTGAGCCGGCTCCGCCGGGCCCGCCGTACTAGAGGGGGGAAGTCCCCCCTCTTGACAGGGGGGGTGCGCCGGGAGCCGGCTCCGCCGGGCCCGCCGCACTAGAGGGGGGGAGTCCCCCCCTCTTGACTTGACGGGATCGGGGGGAGGCGTGTCTAGAATGACGTTGTGCACGATATGAACCCGAACCAACGCCCCGCCGGCTACCTGGTGCCGATGGTGGTCGAGAACACAGGGCGCGGCGAACGCGCTTTCGACATCTACTCTCGGCTGCTCAAGGACCGCATCGTCTTTATCGGCACCCCCATCGACGACCAGGTCGCCAACCTGGTTGTGGCGCAGCTGCTGTTCCTCCAGTCCGAGGACCCCGACAAGGAGATCGCGCTCTACATCAACAGCCCAGGAGGCCAGGTCACGGCCGGCCTCGCGATCTACGACACCATGCAGTACATCCGGCCGCCGGTTTCGACCATCTGCATCGGCATGGCCTACTCGATGGCCGCGGTCCTGCTGGCGGGCGGTGCGCACGGCATGCGGTACGCGCTCCCTCACGCCAACATCCTCATTCACCAGCCTTGGGGTGGGATGCAGGGGCAGGCCACCGACATCCAGATCCACGCCAAGGAGATCCTTCGCACCCGCGAACAGCTGAACCAGATACTGGCTCGGCACACGGGACAGAAGATCGAGAAGGTGACGCAGGACACCGAGCGTGACTACTTCCTGACCTCCGAGGCCGCGAAGGAATACGGGCTGATCGACGACATCATCCTCACCCCGATCAAGCCGGCGGACAAAGAGAAGGAAAAAGAGAAAGAGAAAGAAAAGGAAAAGGTGGTGGCAACGACCTAATGTTGCCCACATGATCTTTCGACGCAAAGGGAAGGGCGGCGAGGTCACCAGGCAGAAGCCGAAGTGCTCCTTTTGCGGAAAGATGCAAGGCGAGCTGGGCGTGAGGCTCGTCGCAGGGTCCGGCGTATTCATCTGCGACCAGTGCATCGACCTGTGCCAGGAGGTCCTCGAGGACGACAACCGGACGGCCGGCCAGAAGAAGCAGAAGACCGGCTTCATCCCCAACCCCAAGACCATCTGCGCAGCCCTCGACCAGTACGTGATCGGGCAGGACCGCGCGAAGAAGGTCCTTTCGGTCCAGGTCTACAACCACTACAAGCGCATCTCTGCCTCCAAGTCGGTGGGCGATGTCGAGCTCACCAAGTCGAACGTGCTGCTCGTGGGGCCGACCGGTTGCGGCAAGACCTATCTCGCGCAGACCCTCGCCAAGATCCTCGATGTGCCGTTCGCCATCGCCGATGCGACCAGCCTCACCGAGGCCGGCTATGTGGGCGAGGACGTCGAGAACATCCTGCTGCGGCTCATCCAGGCCGCCGACTTCGACATCAGCCGGGCCGAGCGCGGGATCATCTACATCGACGAGATCGACAAGATCGCGCGCAAGTCGGACAACCCGTCGATC
>JBGPOC010000035.1:0-11779 GCA_041487825.1 Candidatus Dormibacteraceae bacterium
AGGGCCTTGATCTAATGCGCGCCTCCCCGCCAAGCGGGGAGGAGATTGCTCAGCCTGAGGCGGCCCCAGTCGAGGCCGCAAGCCTCTCGACCTCGGTCACCATGCCGTCCAGGATCCTCAGGCCGGCGTCCCAGAAATCCGGGTTTGTGATGTCCATGCCCAGACGCCGGACGAGCTCGTCAGGCCTGGTCGAGCCTCCCGCCGCCAGGAAGTCCAGGTAGTCGTCCACGAAGGACGGGCCGCGCTCGAGGAAGCGGTGGTAGACGGCCAGGGCGAGGAGATTGCCGAAGGCGTACGCGTAGACATAGCCCGGCGTGTGCAGGAAATGCTCGACGTAGCTCCACCAGACCTTGTGCTCGTCGGTGAGGACCAGCGCGTCGCCGAACATCGGCTGGATCTTCGATTGGTAGATCTCCCCGAACTGATCCGCGGACAGCTCGCCCTCGGTCCGGCGAGCCGTGTGGCAGGCGTCCTCGAAGCGGTTGAAGGCAACCTGGCGGAACACCGTCGAGAACGCATCCTCGCACTGGCTGCAGAGCATGGCGAGGCGGACCTTCGTGTCCTTCTCCTCCGCCATGATCCGGTCGAACGTCAACGCTTCGCCGAACACCGATGCCGTCTCGGCCAGGGTCAGCGGAGGGTTGTAGTCAAAGATGTGCTGCTTCGAAGCGAGGCGGTCGTGAAGGCCATGCCCGAGCTCGTGGGCGAGCGTCGTCACATCGCGCAGCTTGCCGGTGAAGTTCAGCATCACGTAGGGGTGATGCCGCGGGGTCACCGGCATGCAGTACGCGCCACCCGCTTTGGCCGGCAGAACCGGGGCGTCGATCCAGCCCCGGTCGAAGAAGTCCTCGACCAGGGCGCCGGCCGTCTTGGAGAAGCGCTTATAAGAGCCGAGCACGAGCTCCTTGGCGTCCTCCCAGGAGATGTCCCGCGTGGCCTCTTCGACCGGTGCATACCGGTCCCACTCGTGGAGGTCGCCCACCCCGAGGATCTGCTTCTTGACGCGGTAGTAGCGGACGCAGATGTCGTAGCGGCCGGTGACCGCCTCAACCAGCGCCTGGACCGCCTCGTCCGAGGTCTCGTTGGCAAGGTTTCGCGACGAGATCCAGGACGGGAATTTCCGCAACCGGTCGTCGATCGCCTTCTCCTGCAGGATGACGTTGAAGATGTAGGCGCTGGTGCGGACGTCGCCGCCCAGCGCCGAGGTGATGGCGCCGCTGGCCCCGCGCCGCGTCTTGCGATCTGGTTCGCGCAGCATGGTCAAGGCCTCTTCGAGCGCCATGTGACGTCCGTCTACCTCGACATGGATACCCGCGCAGAGCTCCTCGAACAGGCGGGTCCAGGCGCCGTTGCCGACCGGGCTGTAGTCGGTGAGGATCCGCTCCTCGGGCTCGGACAGCTGGTGGGGCCGGAACTTGCGTGCCTCCTCGACGCTGTGGCGGTAAGTCGCCGATTCCGGGTCTGAGTACAGCCGCGCCGCCTGCTCGTCGGTCGCTTGCGCGAGCTCGAGCGCGAAGAAGACACCGTGGCTTCCGCGCTCGGCGCCTGCCTCGCGGACGCGCGCCAGCAGGCGCCCCGCCGCGGGATCCTGTGTGTTCTGGCTGTGGAGCAGGTAGGCGTACACCTCAGGTTTGGCCGCGGCGTCCTCGTCCGTCTCCAGCTCGCGCATCATGGCGGCGAAGTCGTGCGGTTCGAGAGACGCCACCCTTCCCCTGTACTTCGCCTCGAAGGCCTTGGCCCGCTCCAGTGCGTGGGCCATCGAGGCTTCAAGCTCCGGGTCCGTCGGCGATGCGAAGAGATCGCTCAGGTCCCAGCGAACCGCCTCAGCGCCAGTTGATTTGACCGCTCGTGCCACGGCCGGTCAGGATAACCGCTCGTGAGCCAGGTTGAGCGGTCGTAACCGAGGTGTGTCAGCCGCGTTAGCGGCTACATGAGGCGCGCGATCGTCGTCGCGGTGCTGCCGCTGCTGGCTGCGTGGGGCTGCTCGTCAAGCCCAACCGGCGGGGCACCCCGCGCAACCGCCACGCCGAGCCTCGCCTCTGCAGCATTCCCGAGTCCGAGCCTTGCCTCAGCGGCGTTCCCGAGTCCGAGTCCGAGCCCTGGCGGTCCGACCCAGCTGGTTCCCCTCGCAATGCGGTGCACATCACAGATTCCAGCCGGCCATGAGCTTGCGCTGGTGAACCTCCGAAGCGTCAGCGGAGTGATCGTGCGCGACATCGGCGACCTGTCCAACCCGGTGACCCGCTGCGTCATCCAGGGCGTACGTGGAAACTATTTCCGCTTCGTCACCGCGACACGGATCTCGTACATCGTCTCCGCGGACAACGGCGACGGCGCCATGTACGTGGCCGACCTGCAGACCGGCAAGACGTCATTGGTCCGCTCATGGAGCAATGGAGGCTATCTCTACTGGACCTACGCGTGGAGCCCGGACGGATCCATGCTGTCGTACATCAGCTCCGGCGACCAGATCGCTTGGCATGTCCGTTCGTCCTCCGGGGACCAGACGTTAAGTGCGCTGGGATCGATCCCGGGCCGCGGCGTCGATCCCGACCGCGATGACGCGATGGTCGGTTTCTCCGCCGACGGGCAGTATGTCGCCCTCGAGGAGACGTTCACCGACAGCGGGAGCGGCAAGGGGGCTCCGTTCCAGGTCGTCCGCCTCGCCGACCACAAGCTCGTCTACAGCCGGACGGATGGATCCATGGCGACATGGGCCGGAAAGGGCGCCCGGTTGTTCTTCCGCACGAAAGCGGGAGTGGAGTCGTGGGACCCCACCGCAGGGGCGCACCTCATGATTCCCGGACTGTTCTGGATCCGGCCGTCGCCGAGCGCGGACGGCCTGAGGATCGCTTACACCGCGGCCGACGGCACCGGCAACCACCACGTCGGATACATGAGGCTGGCCGACCAGCCGCCGGCGGCCAACCAGCTTTCGTTCCAACCCCGCACCGGTGCCGCATTCCTGGACTCCACGCTCGTGTGGTACCAGCAGGAGTCCCTCTGCAGCGCCGCCGGCGTGCAATGCGGCCTGGGCGGGGCTCCCTTGACCGGGCGCACGTACATCCGCGACCTGGTGACCGGGACCGAGAACGTCTCGATAATCACGGCGCTGTACGACTCATGGCCGCGCGTGGGAGCGTCTTAGCGACGCGTTAGCGGAGCTGCCTGGAGAGCGCGCGCACCCGTTCGGGATCCGGCCAGCGGCCTGCATACGCCCCTTCATTGATCGCGCCGGTCAGCTCTTCGAGCAATGGTTCGATCGGGCCCGCCCGCGCCGCATTCCGGTATTCGAGCGGCGTTTCGGGTGGGGCGCGGCGGCGACCCAGCCGTCGCTGGACGCGCTCGTACAGGCGCAGCAGCTCCGTCTCAACCGGCGCAGCGCGCGCCCTCCTCCCCCACCGCCGCGTTCGCACCCACGCCCACAGCACCACCACCACGAGGGCGATCGCGACCGCCGGCGGCAGCACTGCCAGGACACCTAGCGAGCCAAGCGCCGCCAGCGGGGCCCCGAGGGACAGCTGCGGGATCAGGTGAGCGAGGCCGGCGGCGGCCCAGCGATTGGGAAACCGGGTCGCGGGCAGCGCCGAGAAGCCGGGCGACGGGTCGACGGGGACCCAACCGTGTCCCGCGAACCACACCTCGAGCCAGGCATGGGCGTCGTGCTCGCGGACGATCGACTGGTTGAGGACCGGGTCGTAGTCGCCTGTCGAATAACCGGTGGCAAGCCTCGCGGGGATCCCGAGGCTGCGGAGCATTAGGGTCTCGGCGGTGGCGAACTGCTCGCAGTAGCCGATCTTGGCGTCGAAGAGGAACCAGTCGACGGGGTCGCGGCCCGGCGGAACCTGGCCCAGCTGCTGCGAGTAGCGGTAGTTCTGCTGCAGGTAGTTCGTCAGAGTCATCACCTCGTCGTACAGGTTGGCCTGGTGGCCGTCGACGGCCTTCAGCGCGAGCTGACGGGCCTGAACTGACAGCGATCCGGGGTTCGTGTACTCCGAGTTCTCATCCGGGGTGGTGGACGCAAACGGGTCGCGCGCCAGCTCCTGCGCGGAGAGGTTCGGCAGGTAGGAGACCACCGAGTAGGTCTGGCCCGGGCGCAGGACATCCGGCGTCCTGAAGGTCCCGTATGCATCCTCGCGCAGTGCGGACACTGGTGCGTACAGGCTCTCGATCGGGTACGCCGCGCTGATGACGCCAGGCAGCGTCCGCATAACGCGAAAGACCTGGACGAACGTGCCCAGGTTGTGTGGAGGCGCCGGCGGCAGGAAGCGTGGTTGGATGTAGGGCTGGTAGGTGACGAAGCTCCGGTTGGAGGTCGTCCACCGGCCGTCTCGGTACGTGTCGAACACCAGGCCGCGCCAGTAGGCGGGTGCGCCGGTGCGGACGTACATGACCGGTGCGTCTCCGAGCCGCCCGCGGAAGTGCAGGTCGATGCTGCCGGTCGACCCGGACGGATCCCCGCTGATCTGGACCAGCGGCAGGGCCGGGTTCTCGAGCTCGCCCTTGAAGCTCGTGAAGTTGGGCAGCGAGACGATCAGCGGGGTCGGCGACAGGGCGGCCGGCTGCGGGATGAGGATGAATCCCACGAGCCCGAGCGCGAGCGCCCCGGCGAGGGCCATCGCCACCGGGCGGACCGGCCCCGCGGCCCGGGCTTCGAGCCTGCGCAGGTGCGACATCATCCAGAAACCGGCCAGGCAGACCGCCCACAGCGCGACCAGGATGCCGAAGGCGTAGTCCCAGGCGAAGACCGCGGCCAGGTAGAGGATGGCGAGGCTGATCCACAGGCTCGAGTAGCAGTTCCGGCGCGTCTTCAGGTCGAAACCCGTCACCGCCACCAGGAGGATGGCGAAATTCGCCTGCGGCAGGACGCCGCCGAAGATGGCGCCCACCGAGTCGGCGAGGAAGTACGCCAGCGCCGCCATCACAAGGCCGGCGATGAGGATCTGGCCGCCCGCCGTGCGCTTTCTCGAACGCCCCCTGTAGCTCACCAGGTGGCCGACCGCGGCCGCCATCACCCCGACCACCGGGACCACGTAGTCCTGGCCGTACAGGATGACCGCGAAAGTTGCCACGACAAAGCCGGCAAGCACGAACGCCCGGGCCCCGACCGAGTTCTCGGTGGGCGACGCCGGCAGTCTCAGCAGGCGGCGGACCCTCATATCGGCCATGCCGTACCCACGCGCCGCACCGGAGCCTCGAGGTCGAGCGCCGCGTCACCCACGACCCAGGTGCGGACCCTGCCGCCCCGCTGCCGGACCGTCTCCAGCGCTTCGACCAGGCGCACGGACGCGCTGCCGGTCACGCCGACCGCATCGCTCACCAGCGGAATGTCCCCCGGCCATCCCTGTGCGGGCTGCGGATAGCGGGCCAGCCACTCGAGCAGCGCCCAGAACGAGCGCGCCTCGCTAGGCAGGCTCGGCTCGAGTCCCGGCGCCCACAGCACGACCCGGCCGCCTTCGCGAATGCAGTCCCACGCCTCCGAGGCGGCAAGCCGCGCAACCTGGTCGGCCACGTCCCTGGCCGGCGGATCGGGGTCGCAGAAGATCCCGACCGTCTGGATTCCCGGCGGTTCGTACTCGCGGACGACGAGCTCACCGAGGCGGGCACTGGATCGCCAGTGGATGCGCCGCAGCGGATCGCCGGGCCTGTATTCCCGCACGCCGAAGAGCTCGGTCCCCGAACCGGCGCGTGGTGCGGACACGCTCGCCTCGAGCTCCCGGGCCTGTGGGCGCGCATCGAGCGACATGAAGCGCGGCAGCACCACGCCGACCTCGGCGTCGGCGCCGCTGCGGCGGAACCGGAACAGGCCGAGCGGGTCGCCTGATTCCAGCACCCACGAACGCGCGACGATGGCGCCACGGCCCAGCGGACCCAGCGTCCTGCTGTCCACCCACCCCGCCTTCGGCACGACACCGGTGGCCGCGCGCACCTCAACTCCGCCGATCGAGCCCAACAGGCGAGCGGGCCCGCGGGCTGCGCCAAGGGTGGTCAAGGCGAGCTCGATCTCGGCGCGGTCGCCTTCGAATATCGGGGCAGGGATCGGACCGCTGCGCAGCAGCCGCTCCGGGAGCATGTCGATCGGAGAATCGGGCGCCGAACTGGTGCCGGCCAGGCCGAAGCTTGCCTGCAGCCCGCGCCGGTTCCAGAGCGCATAAACATAGGCCGCGACGATCAGGGCCGCGATCCAGTAAGCAAGAAGGAAGAGCCACGCGACCTCCGAGGTGGCCCCGTAGTAGAAGAGGACGGCCGCAACCGCCAGCGCGCCGGCGAAGCGCCAGGTTGGCGTTTAGTGTTGCCTCAGGGGTGGGAGCGGCACCGACGCCACCACCTCTTCGAGAACATCGGCGGCCTTCGCCCTGCCTCGCATCCCCAGCCGGTGAGAGAGGACGGGCATGGCGAGCAGCTTGATGTCGTCCGGCAGGACGAAGTCGCGACCCTCGAACAGCGCCCAGGCCTGGGCGGCCCGCTGCAGGTATACGCCCGATCTCATGCTCGCCGGCAGCAGCACCTCCGGGCGCGAGCGGACCGCGCGGAGCAGGGAGACGATGTAGGTTCGGATCGCGGGCGCCGCCACCACCCGCAGGCAGGCCTCCTGCAGCTCGACGACCTCCTGCAGGCTCACCGCCTGGCGCAGGTCCGCGATCGGGTCCCCGTGCTCACGGCGCGCGAGCACCTCCATGGCCTCTTCGTCGGTCGGCGGGCCCATCTCGGCGGCGAGGATGAAGCGGTCGAGCTGCGATTCAGGCAACGGATACGTGCCGTGGAACTCGGTCGGGTTCTGTGTCGCGACGACGAAGAACGGCCGCTCCAGCGTTCTAGTCACACCCTCGACGGTGACCTGGCCCTCCCCCATCGCCTCCAGCAGCGCCGACTGAGTGCGCGGGGTCGCGCGGTTGACCTCGTCGGCGAGCACGACGTTGGCGAACACCGGGCCGGGGATGAACTCGAAGGTCAGATCCTTCTGGTTGAAGACGCTCGACCCGGTGATGTCGGAGGGGAGGAGGTCCGGTGTGCACTGGATGCGCCTGAACGTGCCGCCGACGGACGTGGCGAGGGCCCGCGCGAGGAGAGTCTTGCCGGTGCCCGGGAGGTCCTGAAGGAGGACATGGCCGCCCGCGACCAGCCCCGCCGCCGCCAGCCGCACCACCTTCTCCTTGCCGACGATCACGCGGTGAACGTTTTGCTCGATCAGCCCGAGGAGCTCGGCGGCACGTCGCGGCTCGAGGGCGGGTTCCCGGGAAGCCGACGACATTGGAACCAGTCTAGTTCGCGGCCGAACGGCCCCTTTCGGGATGCACGCTCAAGGCTGGCCGATCATGCGCGCGATGACCTCGGCGAGGTTCGGTCCGGACTTGCCGAAAGGCACCGAGTGGACGCGATGCGCGAACACCATCTCGGCGACCTCGCCGACCTGGCCCGGCCCCACCTTGTCCTTGGTGTCGTAGGCGGCCTTGGCCTGGGCTGCGCGCGCGCATACGAGGTCAGAGCGGTGGCCGTCGACCTCGAGGGCGATGGAGAGCTGCGCGATGAGGCGGAGTATCTCGCGAGGCAGCTCGACCTCTGGGAACGTGGCGATCGCCTCCGCGATGTGGGAGCGGACGTCCTGCTCCGACTCCGCGTGCTGCTGGTAGAAGGTCTGGGGGTCGTCCTCCCAGAACGCGCGCTTCTCGACAATGGAGACGCGCTGGTCGAGGTCGCGGATTCCCTCCACGTCGACGCACAGCCCGAAGCGGTCCAGCAGCTGAGGACGCAGCTCGCCCTCTTCCGGGTTCATCGTGCCGATGAGGATGAATCGCGACGGGTGCGAGACGGAGACCCCCTCCCGCTCGACGGTGTTGATGCCCATGGCTGCGGCATCCAGCAGCACGTCCACGATGTGGTCGTCGAGGAGGTTCACCTCGTCGACGTAGAGGATGTTGCGGTTGGCCTCGGCGAGGACGCCGGGCTCGAAGCGGCGTGATCCCTCCTTGAGGGCGGCCTCGAGGTCGATCGTCCCGACCACGCGGTCCTCCGACGCGTTGATCGGCAGCTCCACCACGCGCATTCGACGCGTCGTCACCGGCAGCGGGCCGTGCTTCACGCGCTCCCTGCAGTCCAGGCAGAAGTCCTCCGGGTCGTCCGGGTGACAGCCGAAGTGGCAACCCTCGACGACCTTCTGCTCCGGCAGGAGCTTGGCGAGCGCCCGCACGGCGGTGGACTTGCCCGTCCCTTTCTCGCCGCGGATCAGGACGCCGCCGATGGAGGGGTTGATCGCGTTGAGCACCAGGGCGAGCTTCATCTGGTCCTGGCCGACGATCGCCGTGAAGGGGTACGAGTACCTGTCGATTGCCATCAGAGACCAGATGTTACCGGGGGGTGCGAGGCGTCAGGGGCACGTCTGATCCGCGGGGAACTTCCAACCGTAGTAGGCGGCTGAGATGTTGTAGGCATACATCGCCTCCACCCTTGTGGCGTGGTAGGCGCTCATGTCGCGGCAAAGTGCCTGCTGGATCGCCTGCAGGGTCGCGCTCCGGCCGAGGGACATGACATTTGAGTCGATCGGCACGTAGAACTTCCACGCGAGCACATTGACGGCGCCGCTGCGGCACCGCAGTGGATAGGCATTTCCATCGGCGTACAACACGAGCTTCTGCGAGCAGAGCCCGACTACCGGAAGCACCGTGGCCGGCGCCAGCACCCGCCGGCTCACCGGGGTCCCAACCTGCAATGGCGACGGGCTCGGCAGGATGAGCGGGCTGGGTGAAGGCGACGATGCAGGCTCAGGGCTCGCCGTGGGCGACGGATTCGCCGGCGTTGGAAGAGCCGTGCTCGGGGACGCAATCGCGACCGGCGACGAGTTCGTGCAGGCCCCGAGAAGGACAAAGCCGGCGACCACGGCTATCTCTCGGACCCTGAAGGATGACCCGACCATGGCCTTATGCGAGCTGAACGTGTCCTCGCGCTGATTCGTTACCGGGGGCACGTGGACATCGAGTACAGGACGTCTGTCGGATCCGTGCTGAAGCTCCAGCCGTAATAGGCGGCAGCCAGGTCGTAGGCGCTCAGCTCCTCGAGCACGGTGGCGTGCTTGGTGATGACGTCCCCGCAGACGGCGGCCTCAGCCGCCTTCAAGGAGGCGGCGGGGCCGGCAGACAGGACCTTCGGCGCCAGCGGCGCGTAGAACCTCCAGGCCAGGACGTTCAGGCCGCCGTCGCTACACAAAAGAGGCCCCGCGTTGCCTGTCTGGTCAGTCGCCAGCGGCTGCGCGCAAAGCGCGACGACGGGAAGGGACTTAGCCGGTGGCAGCACCTGCCTGGCGACCGGCGATGGGCTGGCGACGGGGGATGCGCTCGACACCGGCGACGGGCTTCGCGCGATCGCGCTCGGCGAAGACCATGAGCAGCTGCTCAGCATTGCCGCCACAGCAACCGAACCCGCCCACTCAGTCAGCGAACACCGCATGCGCATCTACTCTCAACGGAGCGCCAGGCACTTTCGTCACGACCGATCGGTGCGGCTGCGCAGCTCCCGCTCGACGGCCGACGCGATCTCGTCCCGTGACAGGTCGTAAAGGCCGTAGTAGCGCGCCCCCATCCTCTCGGCCAGGTCCGCGCACGCGTTGATGGCGTAGGTCTGGTACATCGGCGCGACACGCGCCAGGTGCTGCACCGAGGGGAGGTGGCTGTAGTCGCGAGCCGAGTCGATGACGAGGGCGTCGATGTGCTCCGCGGCGATCATCGCGGCCACCTTCTGAGCCTCGACGAGCGGCTCTTCCTTGAACATGGAGATGTTTCCGCGCCCGTCACTGATGAGGACGAGCAGCGGCCTGATCGACGGGTCGCGCAGGAGCTCGGTCTTGACCACCTTGTAGCCGGCCATGAGGCCATGCGTGAGCGGGGTGGTCCCCCCCACCGACAGCTTCTCGAGCCGGCGCCTGGCCAGCGACACGCTGGAGGTCGGGCGCAGCACGACCTCCGCGGTCCGGTTCTTGAAGATGACCACGGCGACGCGGTCGCGGCGCACGTACGCGTCCTGGAGCAGCGAGAGGATCGCGCCCTTCGTCGCCGCCATGCGCTGCTCGGCGTCCATGGAGGCCGACGCGTCGACGACGAACACGATGAGGTTGCCGACCTTTCGTTCGCGGACCTTCTGCCGCAGGTCGGAACGCTCGAGCTTCAGGCGCTCGCCGGGCAGGCGGCCGCGGTCCACCTGCATCGGGGCCGCCGCACGGACGGTGGCGTCGATCGCGAGGTCGTTCACCTTGGCCCGCGGCTGAGCGCGAACGTAACGCCCGCGCCGGTCGGGGGTCTGGCTGGCCGAACGCTTGCCGCCCTGCTTGCGGATGCGCCGCTGTCGGGGCAGGTCGATCCGACGGAGGCTGAATATCTCGGTCGCGTCGGGCGCCGACTCAGTGCCGCTTGCGCCGCCGGTGGTCACTCCCTGGTCGCTGCCCGCCGACTGCTGCCCCGATTCGGCCGCGCTCGCGCTCTGTTCCGCGGACGCCTCCGCCGTCGCCTCGCTCTCCGAGGCCTGCGGCTCGCCCGCGTCCGACTCGGACTCGCGAGAGCCCTCCTGCTCGTCACCCTGCTCCTGAGAGCTGGTTTCGTCCTGGTCTCTCTGCACCGGTTGGCGCGCGCGATGCGCGAGGGCGAGCGTGGCGGCATCGTAGATGTCGTCGCGGCTGGGCGACGCATGGCGGCGGTATGCGGCCAGGGCGCGACTCGCGTGGTCGATGACCACGTCCGCGCGGTGCCCGAGCACATCGGCTTCCACGCAGATCGAGGAGATGAGGCGCGCCTGGCCGGCGCTGGTCCGGATTTGTTTGACCGCGGCGATCGCCTCCGCCAGAGCTCGCGAGAGGTTGTGGTCGGCCGCCGCGAACTCACTCGCAAACTCGTGGTCGCCGCGCTTGAATGCGACGTCTCGCTCGGAGATCAGCACGCGCTGGTCGGGGTCGCGGATGCCCTCGACGTCGACGCAGAGGCCGAAACGGTCCAGCAGCTGAGGGCGCAGCTCGCCTTCCTCCGGGTTCATGGTGCCGACGAGGATGAAGCGCGAAGGGTGGGCGAACGAGACGCCCTCGCGCTCGACCACGTTGACGCCCATGGCGGCAGCGTCGAGCAGCACGTCCACGAGGTGGTCGTCCAGCAGGTTCACCTCGTCGACATAGAGGATGTTTCGGTTCGCCTCCGCCAGCACGCCGGGCTCGAATCGTCTGGCGCCCGCCCGCAGGGCCGCCTCGATGTCAATGGTGCCGACGACGCGGTCCTCCGAGGAGTTGATCGGCAGTTCGACCACGCGCATCCGGCGCTTGTGCGACGGTAGGGTGCCGCTGGCCGCAAGGCGCTCGCGGCACTCCGAGCAGAGCGCTTCGCGGTCATCCGGGTCGCAGCCGTAGTGACAACCCTCGACCACGGCATGCTCCGGCAGCAGCCGGGCCAGCGCGCGCACCGCCGTCGACTTGCCGGTCCCCTTCTCGCCGCGGATCAGCACCCCGCCGATCGTGGGCACGATGGCGTTCAGGATCAGGGCGAGCTTCATCGACTCCTGGCCGACGATCGCGGTGAAGGGGAAGACGTGACGGTCGAGCGTGACGCTCACCAGATCAGGATAGGTGGGCCGGCGGGATCCATCGCTCGCGCTCCGCACTGGGCCCCTCCGGCGACAGAGATCTCCCCGCTTGGCGGGGAGGCGCGCATTAGATCAAGGCCCTTCCGCTGCGCGCGGGAGGGGTGTTCGAGTTGGCAACCAGCCCGCGCGCACGAACTGACCCCTGGGCCCCCTCCGGCGCTGCGCGCCA
>JBGPOC010000036.1:0-11778 GCA_041487825.1 Candidatus Dormibacteraceae bacterium
AGCAGCAGCAGCAGCAGCAGCAGCAGCAGCATCAGCATCAGCATCAGCAGCAGCAGCAGCAGCAGCAGCAGCAGCAGCAGCAGCAGCAGCAGCAGCAGCATCAGCATCAGCAGCAGCAGCAGCAGCAGCAGCAGCAGCAGCATCAGCAGCAGCATCAGCAGCAGCAGCATCAGCAGCAGCAGCAGCAGCAGCAGCAGCAGCAGCAGCAGCAGCAGCAGCAGCAATCGCTCCCTCGCGCGTCCGCACAATGCGGACCGCGCTCGGAAGCGAGCGTCTGGCGGGGACGAACGGCGCGATGCGCTCGCGCCACTGCTCGGCCAGCGTCGCCAGGTCAGCGTCCTTCAGGCGCTGCGCGGGCTTCAGCCACTGGATCTCCTTCCAGCTGCCGGCGAGCGCGTGAAGCGCGGCGACCCGCTTCCCGAGCATCTCGCCAAACACCATCACGTCTTCATGTGTGACTTCGCGCACCACCAGAAGTCGGCGCACGCGCCACTTGTCTACCGAGAGGAGATCTGCTTGGCGCGGCCAAACGATGTCCTCTTCAGCAACCGCGAGCTCGAAGAACCGCCACGGCCGGTGCGCCCGAGCATCGCCGAAGTTCGATGCCCAGGCCGCCATGATCGCCGTTGGCGAGACATGCAAACCGGGGCCGCACTGACCCTTATCGAAACTCGCCGCTGCGACCTCGATCACATTGCCGACGTTCGCGGCGTAGTCGATCTCGCCGTCGTTGTAGAAGCTACGCCCGTCGGTGCGAGCGGCCTTGTAGCAAGAGTAAACCGTATCGCTCATGCCGCACGCTCCTCGGTAATCGGTACTACCGTCGCCAGCGTCGACGGGCACCGATGGCAGTTGCGTAACTCGAGCGTTCCGCCCATGCCGTCGTCCTGGAACCCCACGAAAGTGGTCAGAACGCGGTAGTCCGGCCGCCGCTTCAGTTCGCGGTGCTCCTCGACGGAACAGACGGCGGGCATCATCGCGATGCCTCGTAGACCCACGTGCGGGTCAGCAGCGAGCGCAGCGCCTGCTCCAGCGCCAGGCCGCCGCGCATCTCCTCCTCGAGCTGCAGCGCCGCCTTGCGCACGAGGAGACGCACGCCGGTCATCGCAGCTTGCACCGACTCCAGGTCTGCAACCTGCTCCTCTAGTTCCTCGCACGCCTGCCGCCAGTGGTCGCGATCGTCGCCGGCAATCGGGAGAGCGGCGTGGACTCCGACGTTAGCCATGGCGCTGCCTCCATTCCTCGCGCAGCTGTCGTTCCCGCGCGTCACGTGCCTCGGCTGCTACCGACCACTGCACCGTCGCTGTGGCCGTCTTCGCCTGAGCGTCCTCGCGTGCCTCGGCCCAGCGATCGACCGTACGGCAGAGAGCCGCGTAGTCGGGGTCGCGGGAGAGGTAGTCGGCGAAGGTCATGGCGCCTCCTCGTCGTCGCGCTCGCCCTCTTTCCATTCCTGGTACTTCTCGTCCTCGCGCTGGTCTCGGAGCGCCTCGGACTCACACCCCGTGCTGCAGTAGCGGTCCTCCGAGGAGGTGCCGCAGTTGGAGCAGGTCAGCCCCAGCCGTGGAGCCTCGCTATCGCCTGACCAATCGGCAGCCGCTCCAGCCGTGCTCGATAGATCGCCTCCAAATATCCCGGCCACCACAGTCCTGCGAAAAAGGTCATCGGAACCTCCGATGGTCGCCTGCTCCGCATCCGCATCCACGGCCGACGGGGGCACCTGCTCGACGAGGGAGTCAGGGCCGGAGTCCGAAGGCTTGGGAGCGGGGGCAGAGGAGCGGGCGACCATGGGAACAGTTTGCGTCTACGCGAAACAGAAGTCAAGCTAATTTTCGCGTCTACGCAAAGTTCACGGGCGATCTCGCCTACAGATCGGACCCACTGATCCTGCTAAACTAGGTTCAGTGAAAGGTGGTAAAACATGACCGTGCTGATCATCGACGAGGATCCGACGGTGAGGGTCTGGCTCCAGCACCTGCTGCCATGCGAGACGAGGACGGCGGCGAACCGCAAGCTCGGACTGCGCGAAGCGGTGAACTGGCAACCGTCGGTAATACTCCTGGACGGAGAGGACGAGGTTGAGTGGAGTGCTGTATCGGAGCTTCGGCGGGAGTGTCCGCGGGCTCAGGTGGTCATCATGGTCAATGGGAAGCCAACGGACGCGATGCGATCAGCGATCGATGCGGGGGGCGTTCAGCGTTGCCCAGAAGGGGGACGCGAGGCTCGTGCTGCGCCTCGTAGCTGCTGCTCGGGAGAGGGTTTCTTCGATTTTCGTTCCTTCTTCGTCGGAGCACTGAGAGACTTCGGAACCTTTTGGTCGATGGTAACGTCCTTGGCAACGATGGCGACCGTTCCATCTTCTCCGGCAACCATGCCCGGGGTCTGAGCGGCTGGCGGGATCGGAGGGGCCTGGGCCACCATCGCGGCTACCGTCCCGCCATAGACCTCCTGCACCTCGCGCAGCACCAGTTTGCGGTACTCCTCGCTCGATTCGACCCCGAGCAACCAAGCCCATGACACCTCGAGCACCAGGCAGGCATTAAGAAGATTTCCGCCGTCGGGGACGGAGCCCGCTCGCCACCGATTGAGCTGAGTCGAACTGATCCCGATGGCCTTCGCGAGGGTGAGATCGGGCATCTTGCCGGCCCGTCCAGTTGGATTCTTGCGCCGTAACGCCTCGTTCAGCCGATCGGCGCGGACCTTCAGCCCTTTTTCGATCATGGGATCGAGCGTCCCACAGGCTGCTGGGCGGTTCATTTCGCGTGTACGCGAACAGAGTGCTTGACTTTTGCTTCGCGCAGACGCAAAGTCCGAGCATGGACGTTCGGTTCATCTTCGACAACCCAAGGAACACCCCACAGGCAGTCGCCGAAGCGGTAGGTGTCGATCTCAGCACGGCCTATCGCTGGAAGCACGGCACGCCACCTGAGTCCGATCACCTCGTCAAGCTCTTCGCCTGCGGGCTTATCAAGGCGAAGGACATGAAGCAGGCCGGCGGCGGAGAGGCCGCATAGCGATGCGCGGCGGGCGATCCGGTCGAAGTTCTCGGCCTTATACCAGGCCATCCCGACCACGGAGACGCGCGTTGATGGATCGGTCATCGGTACGGGTCCAGCGGCGCGGCCCTGGGCAGGTCCGGGGCGAGCACGCCGTCGCCGTCGTCGTAAACGCGCACATGCGGCTCCGTTGCTTCGTGCTTCTCGGAGCGTCGCCGGGTTCGATGGCGTGGCTGGGTCGTGAGATCTGCGGGTGCCGTGGTCATGTCGACGATAGTGCTGAGATCTGGCGTCGCGATCTGTGCTGGCGGCGAACCAGCGTCACACATCACAGCGCAGCCAAGCCAGACCAGCAAGAGCACCCCTCCAATCGCCGTTGCCCCCATGGAGAGCGGCCCGGGCGGCTCGTTGTTCTTCCATCCCGTCGAGAACCTCCCATCGCGTCTCGCGCCGCCGCTCAAGAGCCAGCCGATCACGAGCATGATCAGACCGGCTGCACCGATCGTCGCCAGCATCTATCGCATCTCGACGGCGAATTCCCACGTTCCATGGGGCGTCGCCTGCTCGCCGGTCGCTGTGAGCAGTTTCAGGGATTGGGGGGCGAACGCGACGTTCGCGCAGGGCTGCCAACCGGGCGGCTGCGCGCTGATGAAGGACCGAGCAGTCACCTGGGCCGGGGTCTGGCTTCCCGTCGAGAAAACGGCGCCCGTTTCAGCGACGTATTTCGCGCTGGCGTGCGCCCAGCCGTAGACGTAGCGATTGCCGGCACACCCAGGCTGGTCGAAATAGAAGGTGGGGCTGTAACAGACCTCGGCGCCGAGCACCGGGCTCATCGCACAGGTCAAGTCGACAGCAGGGCCGAGATCCTCCCCGGTCTGCGCGACGACGAGGTGCGGGGTCTTGGTGGTGCCGAGCGGCCCCGGCGGTCCAGATGGCCCTTACCTGGAGCGGCTACGGGATGCGGCCGAGGTGCTCTCGGGGATGATCGAGGCGCGCGAGCAATTCGAGGCCGAGTATGTCACCGGGCGCGTGGTGGTCGCGGACCTGGTCACCGTCGGGCCGCTGCCGAGCAGGGAGGCAGCGTGACCTACCTCGTGGATCTCGATCGCACCCTGTGCCTCTGCGCCTCGTGCGGGAGGCCCGTGTTCCAGGGGCGCCCCTGCCACCGGGCGCGGTGCCGGGGACAGGTGCGAAGCGTGGTGAGGACTTCAGCGTGACGAAAGAGGGCCGCGTGATGGAAACACAGAAATCAACCGTACCAGCGAACAAAAAGAATCCGCCCCCAACACCGGCGGAGCTCGCCGCCGCATTCGGTCCCGCTGACAGCCGTTCGCCCGTCGACGTGAGCTTCATCGGCAGGGTGCGGCGTCGGCGGACGCCGACGAGGACGAGGGTGTGATGGACACCGGCCAGATCAGCCTCTTCGATTTCAGCCCGGGCCGCAGCCGAGCGGAGAACACGTCAGTACCCGGCGCTGGGGAAAGCGTGAAGGCGGGTTCGAATCCCGCCCTGGGCTACCTCTCGAATTCGACACCCCCCAACGGGGGCGGCCGTAGCTCCTGGTCCGATTTCGTTGCCAAGAACCCACTCGTCCTCATGATCTTCATCCGATGGACCGACGAGGCGCGGGCGGCGGGTAGCACACGCGCCTCCACCAAGCGGTGGTTTGAGCGCCTGCGTGCGGACCTCTCGATCACCGTCACCGGCGGCAACGGCTGGCGCCTCGACAACTCATGGACTGGCGATGCGGCCCGGATGATAGCCGAGCTGCGCCCTGACCTCGCCGGGATGTTCGAGATGCGCAAGCAAAGGGGTGCCTGATGCGCTGCCATGGTTACAACCGCCGCCGACAAGGCGGCAAGGAGAACCAATGACCGAAGAGAAGCAGGAAGCGCTCGACCTGGGCGAATTCGCACAGACGATCGCGGCTATCGATAGGGTCGAGACCGATCCGGAACGCCATCTTTCGATCCAGATCGACGCTGGGGTGCGCGACGCCGTGAACGCCGCCAAGGCCAGCGGCAAAAAGGCCAAGTTCACGATCGAGGTCATCGTCGAGCCCCACGCAGGGAGCAGGATCCAGCTGCAGGTGACGGTGAAGAGTACGCTCCCGAAGCCTCCGACGTCGGCAGTCGTCCTGTACACGGACGATATGGGGCGTCTTCACAATGCGGACCCAGCACAGCTCAAGCTGCCACACACCAGCCAGCTTCCCGCCGTCCCCACCCTCGTCAAGAAGGAGAACTAGGCCATGGAGACCAGCAACCTGGACGCCGCGATCCGCACGCTGCTAGACGCCGGAGACCATCACAGCGTCGAGAAGATCGAGGTCGAGGACGGCGGCAAGAAGGTCACGATCCCGGTCGTCGTCATGGATAGCGATGAGGGTGGGCAGAAGGTTCATTCGCTGCTCGACATCGTGAAGCAGGGCGCCGAGCTCGCGCGCGCCGAGCGGCTGCGGGATGCTCCCGGCCCCGACAAGCGCGAGGGCACCGCCCAGATGCAGGCGCTCGATTCATTCGTCGCCCATCTCAACCGCTTCAAGGATGAGGATTCGGTAGTCTGGGCCGACGCGGCAGGCTGCAACCTGGTCGCGGTGCTCGACTACCACGCAAAGGGCAGCGAGGGCGCGGCGCGCTGGGGCAGGCACCGGGGGATCTATGCCTGCCCGCTGTCCGAGGCGTGGCGCGCTTGGGGCGGCGGCGCGCCGATGAAGCTCGACCAGGAGACGTTCGCGCTCCTGCTCGATGCGCGTGACCGCGACCTGATCAGCGGTACCGTCAACGGCAAGGCCGCCCCGGATCCATCGGCCCTCGTGACGCTAGCCGGCACCCTCGAGTCGTACAGCACCTCGAAGGCGAAGCGCGAGCGCGACCCGAACACCGGGCGGGTGAAGGTTAGCTTCTCAAACGAGAGCGGCTTCATGGGCGATGTCGCGCCGCCGCCCTCGTTCCTGATTTCCATCCCCGTCTTCCAGGACGGCGCTCCGCAGTCGCTCGAGGTGCGGCTGCGCGTCGAGGTCGAGAACGGGGCCGCGACCTTCATCGCGCAGATCCACGCGGCGAACGACGTGCTGCGCGACGCCTTCCGAGCGCTGTGCGAGCGGGTGAAGACGGAGACCGACCTGCCCGTGTTCGTCGGCAAGCCGGAATAGCGGCGAATGAGCCGCAAGAAGCTCTGCACGACGGTCTACATCACCGACGATCAGGACAGTCGGCTGAAGGCGATCCACGCGATCACCAAGGTCCCGGTGGCGGAGTACATCCGGCTCGGCATCGACATGGTGCTCAAGCGGCTGGAGGACGAGTACCGCCCCGGTGACGTTCCTGCGCTCGACTGGGTGCGCCGTGCATGAGCCACAAGCTCGCCATGATCTCGGAGGCGGCACGGGAGGCGATCAAGCACCTCGCCCGTCTCGAGGCCATGTGCGAGGACGAGGCGCTGTGGATGCAGCGGGACTCGACGGCGCTGCACCTCCAGGCGCACGAGTTCCGCGCGAAGGTGAAGGCGCTGTGCTCGGTGGAACCGATTCGGGAGGGCGCGACACCACTGCAGGTCTGGGATGCGCGGAGGGCGGCGAAGTGACCATAGGAGGGATGACAATGTCCGAGAACTACAAGCATAACAAGCTGCTCACAGCGCTGCGCGCCACTTCCGAGCCGCAGAAGATCCGGCAGCTCACCCGGCAGGTGTTCCCCGGCGTGCGGCCGGTCGAGAAAGGGGATAGCCAGGTCAGGAACACGCTGCGCGCGCTCGTCTGTCGCGGCCTCGTGCAGAAGGTCGGGCGCGGCACCTACCAGGCGACGGCGGGCTAGGTGTCATCGACGAACCGAGGGCAACGCGGCGGCGGAGAAGCCGACTTCTTCCCGACCCCAGCGTTCCCCGTGCACCGTCTCCTCGAGCGTCTACCGCTTCCGGGCGGTCGCTGGCTCGAGCCCGGTGCGGGGGATGGCGCCATCATTCGCGCGGTGAACGCCGCGCGCGCCGATGTGGCGTGGACGGCGGTCGAGCTACGTGAGGAATGCCGGACCGTGCTCGAGGAGACCGGGGCGCAGGTGGAGATCGGGAACTTCCACGAGCTGGCGGGCGATAGGTGGCAGCGCGCGTTCGATGTGGCGATGCTCAACCCGCCGTTCTCGGACGCGCTTCGGTTCGTCACCCGCTGCTTCGCACTCGCCGACTGGGTGGTCGCCCTCGAGCGGTTGAACTGGATCGAGTCGCAGCAGCGGCACGAGTTCTTCAGCGCCTGCATGCCGGACATCTACGTGGTGGGTCGCATCGACTTCAACGGTGGCGGGGGCGACAGCATCCCCTATGCCTGGTTCGTCTGGCCGCCGGGGGATCGCCGGCGGGCTCGGGGCACGATCGAGCTCTTGGCGCAGACGCCGAGCGTCGAGCGCGTACCTGGCAACCTGCCACCGCCGCGGCAGCTTGCGCTTGAGGTCCACGGGTGAACCTCGAGATCTTCAGTTGCTCCGGCGGCATGGCGGAAGGTTTCAGGAGAGCCGGCATCGTCTTCGAGATGGTGGTCGACTGGGACGCCGACGCCTGCGCGTCCTATGAGGCGAACCTCGGTCACCGGCCGGTGCAGATGGATGTGCGGGACCTACTGCGACTCGTGCGCGCGGGCTGGCGGCCGGCGAGCGGCGTCGACCTCCTTGTCGCTGACCCGCCCTGCACGCCGTGGTCGCGCGCCGGCAAGCGCTTGGGCACGGACGACGACCGCGACATGCTCGAGGACACCGCCGAGCTGATCGCGCTCTTGCGGCCGCGCGCCTACCTGATCGGCAATGTGCCCGGCCTGCAGGATTCGTCGTCGTGGGGCGTCGTGCAGCGGGTGATCGGGGGGACGACCCAGCTGGGCTACTGTATCGATTTCTCCCAGCTGGATGCGGCGGACTACGGAGGGGTGAACCTATGCCCGGATCATGCTCACTTTGCGGGAAAGCTCTCCATCCCAACGCACGTCACGGCCTCTGCGGCGAGCACCGGAAGAAGCGCAGCAAACCCGGAATCACCTGCGAGGACTGCGGAGGGACTGTCCACTTCGCCAGCAAGGGGAACGTCTGTCGGGGCTGCATGGCTCGGCGACGAGGGAGCGCGAGCGGACCCGAGTCGATCAATTGGTCGGGCGGCCGACACCGCGAGTCCGCAGGTCGATACATGCGCATCACCGTTGCTGGTGGCGGAGGCAAGCGAATCCGCGAGCACCGGATCATCGCTGAGCGCCTGCTCGGTCGACCGCTCCGATCCGAGGAAGTCGTCCACCACGTCGACGAAGACAAGGCGAACAACGCCGACGACAACCTGTGGGTCTTAAGGAACCGTGGCGCCCATGCCCGCTTCCACCTCACCGGAGACACAAGTGGCCTTGTGTTCCCGGTGCCGCTGGTATGCGACGCCCCAGCATCGGATTAGACCATTCTGGTTCGCTCACCAGGCGGGAACCCCGTGCATCCGCTGGCCTGAGCGTACGCACGGGTCACCAGAGGAATGCGCCCGGCCGCTCCTTCCGGGAATGCGCCCCCTCAAACCGTGGGTGACGTGCCGCGACGCGCTCGGCCACCTGCCGCTCGAGGAGCTCGGTCGACCCGTCCGGCTGCGGTGGAAGAAGTCGAAGGATCACCGCCCATCGAGTGCAGATGAACCGGCGAAGACGGCGACCGGGAACGCGAACGGTGATGGCGCGCTTCTCACGTGGGGACGACAGCGCTCCTGCAACGGGGCCGATCTCTATTCCGATCCCGACAAGCCCGCACGCGTCGTCGGGACCTCGACGCTGAGCGACGGCAACGTGCTGAAGCGGTCGTGGCACAACCCCCACCCGCCGAGCAGGCTGGACGCGCCGGCGCCGACGCTCACGACGCGGAATACCGCAGGGACGCTGCTCCTGAACGACAAGCACCCGATCAACACGCCGAACGCGCCGAGCAAAACGGTGATGATGAAGCATGACCGAGGCGCTCAAGGAGCGTACGCGCTTGCGTGGCCGTGGGACCGCCCGTCGACGACGGTCTTCCGGGATGAACGCATACCGCCCCCAGGCCACCACGATGCGAACAGCTACATGAGCCGGGCGGACGCCGTCATACTCAGCGAGAAGGGGCGCGCGATCCTGCAGGGCTTCCCCGAGACGTGGTGCTTCTGCGGAAAGACGAAACGCGCCCGGAGCGAGCAGATCGGGATGGCCATGCCGCCGCCGCTCGCCGAGGCGGTCGCGCGCGCGGTGCGTCAGGCGATGGAACGAACGGACAGCGCGCTGGAGGCGGTCTGATGCGCTTCCTCGTCGTGCTGCTGACCTACCTCGGCTCGATCCACTGGGCGCCGGTGGTGCGCGTGGGGCTGGCGACCAACTTCGCGGCCGTCGGCGACCCGTGGAACCCGAACCCTTGGGCGGCGTGCCTGCACCGCAACCTCCGGGACGCGAGCGACGTCGTGGTCGCCCACCCGACGCTCCCGTGCCGCTCGCGCGTGCTGGTGGTCAACCTGCGCACGATGCGCGCGGTCGTAGCGCTGGTCGGCGACCGCGGCCCGCGGCGCGCGCTGGTCGACCTCGCCCCCGCTACGGCGCGGCGCCTGCGCGCGAACGGGTGGGAGCGGGTCGTGTTCGTCGCGCTGGGGGGACCATGAGCTGGCTCCGTCTCGACGACAAGTTCCCTCGTCACCCGAAGGTGCTGAAGCTCACCGATGCGCAGTTCCGCCTGCACCTCGCCGCGATGGCCTACTGTGCCGAGCACGAAACCGACGGCAGGATCACGCGCGAGGCGGTCGAGACGCTAACGCCACACCGCGGCAAGGCGAAGCTCGTCGCCCGGCTCGTCGAGTTGGTGCTCTGGGACGGGGACGGCGAGGACTACCAGATCCACGACTACCTGGACTGGAACCCCTCGCACGAGCAGATCCAATCGAAGCGCTCGGCGCGCGCGGAAGCGGGAAGCAAAGGCGGTAGCAAAAGCGGTGAGACCAGGCGAAGCAAAGCCGAAGCAAATGCTTCGCGGTTGCTTCACCCGAAAACGAACCCCGACCCGACCCGACCCGTCCCGTCCGATCCGGAAGATCTCTCTCACCCGCGCGCGCGCGATGGGTTGACCAGGGGCACGCTGACGGCGCTGTGGCTGGAGACCACGAAGCGCTCGGCCTCTGGCAACCCGGTCGCGCAGGACGACGTGATCCGGCTGTGCAGCGAGACCGCCGCGGCGCGGGCCGAAGAACCGCAGGACCTCGCGCTCGAAGTCTTTCGCGCCGGCGAGCGTCTCTTCGCGCACTGGCTCTCAACGGGCAACCGCATCGCGCCGAAGAACTGGAACCTTGAGGCGATCGCCAAGCACTTCGACGCCATCGTGCGCTCGCTCGACGCGGGCCTGCCGCCGGTCGCGCAGCGGGAGCAAGTGGGGCGCGGAGGGAGCGCGCAACCGGAGCAGACCCGCCACACCCCCAGCATCGCCGATACCGAGAGCATCATGCGCGACCTCGAGTTCGCGCGGGAGAACGCCGTCCCTATGCCCGACTTCGCCAAGGAGGCGCTGTCGAAGCTATTTGCTGGAAAGGTAGCGCCATGAAAGCCGAAGTCGACGAGTTGTACCCCTGGTGCAAGGCGCACCCGGAGTTCTTCTTCCGCAGCAACGAGGCGTGCCCTGCGTGCGCTTGCCTTCGAGGGCTCGAAGCCGAGCAGCGCAAGCAGGGGGCGACGTGGAAACGCAGCCGGGGTGACGGCAAGGTCGAGCTGCTGCCATGAAACCCGGCCACACTGACGCGAACCAGTCCGCTATCGTGCTGCGCCTCAAACAGTTCGGTGCGAGCGTGCAAGACCTCTCGGCGGTCGGTGGAGGATGCGTGGACCTGCTCGTCGGGTTCAAGGGCCGCTGCTACGCGCTCGAGGTGAAGGCGCCAGGCCGCCCGTGCAAGGCGTGCGGCGGGACGGGCCGGCGCCTGTACTCTGACCCTCATGGCATCTGGTGCGGGCGCTGCAAGGGCAGCGGCTCGGTCGGCGCCGGCAAGCTCAACGAGCTGCAGCAGGAGTGGCACCGAACCTGGCGCGGGCAGGTCGCCGTGGTGGAGACGCCCGAGCAGGCGCTCAGGGCCATCGGCATCGAGGTGGGCCGGTGAGCCGTCGCCATCAACCCCCTGCCGCAGTCCAGCGCAAGGTGGCCGTCCGTGCCGAGCTGGAGCAGGTGTTCGCCGATGGGCGCGCGGCAGGATTGACTCCAGACGAGCTCGCTAGTCTCGGGCAGCTGTTCGAGCGATGGGCTTGGGATGCCAAGGAGCGCAGCAAGCCGCAGCAGGTGGTGCCGCCGTGCGAACCAACGAAGCCAGAGAGCAATCCTGTCGTCCAGATGGGCGGTGCGGCGTTCAACGTCCCGAAGCCACCGCGACGCCGCGATCAGGACCCGGAGATCACCGTGGGAGCGGTGGAGGCGTGCGGGCTGAGGAGGAGCCGGTGAGTCTCCATGAGCCGGGCGTCTCGGGAGTGGACGCGTTCCGGCGCAAGCTCAGGCGGTGGTCGGCCGAGCTCCGGGCCGCGTCCAAGGGGCGGACCTGTGGCGAGTGCGGGCACGCTGACTTTCATGGCGGCACGGGACTGTGCAGGACGATGACCGCGCTGCACGTCGACGAGGCGGCGCTGTACGTCTCGCCGCTGAGAATATGGCGGAGGGAAGCAGTGGCGTGTGGGGAATGGGCGGAGCAGGATTCATGAGCGGGAAGATTCAATGCGGCATTTACATGATCCTCGGGAAGAAAATCGTAGGTTCTTCCGGCGGTTCAAAGGGATTGGGTGCTTGCCGAC
>JBGPOC010000037.1:0-11705 GCA_041487825.1 Candidatus Dormibacteraceae bacterium
CAGCAATCCCCGTGATGCGCGAAGCGCGTCGATGCCCTCTACCAGATCGACCATCATCCTCTGGAATCGGCTCCGGCTTGCCGCCACCGGCGGCTCGGTGGTGCGCGCGAGCGGTGGGATGTCCGACGCGAAGATCAGAGTGCCGGCGACGACAAGGAGCCCCGTCGCGAGCCAGTAGGGCGCGTAGAGGTCGATGCGAGAGACGATCGGGGCGAGTGCGCCACCGACCACGAGCGTCAGGACCATCGTGAGCAGCGCCATCGAGTTCGCGGTGATCAGCGCCGAACGCGGGAGGATGGTCGGGATCACGGCCGCCTCTGCCGGACCGAACAGCTGGCCGATTGCCGAGAAGAGGAGCGTTATCAGCAGCAGGTGCGAGAAATCACCACGCAGCTGCGGGACCAGGGCGGCCAGCGGGATGAGGGCCACGACCGCGGCGCGGCCCAGGTTGCACCACAGCATGATCTGCTTCCGATCGACACGATCCGCGATCACTCCGGCCGGTGGGGCGAACAGCACCGCGGGCACCGTGTACGTGAGCAGGGTGACCGCGACCGGCGTGCTCCCTCCGGAGATGTCGTACGCGAGGATGATCAACGAAAAGAGGAGGAACTTGTCCGCCAGCTGGGCGGCCAGCTGCGCGAACCAGATGTTCCTGAAAGTCGTGTTGCGGAGCACCGCGCGAAAGCCGCCCGGACCCTCGACCTCGAACTTGAATGGGGCGGTCATAGCGGGTGTGGATATTAGCCCCGGGCGACGAGCCCGGGACGGCCGGACGTAGGCGCGAACAGGCGGTAGAGGACCTCCCATTCGGCGAGGCTCAGCGTCTGGGCGCGCCGCTCCGGTTCGATGCCAGCTTCATTTAGGCGCGACCGCGCGGCTTCACCACCGATGCCCGCGATCCGAGCCAGCGCCCCACCGAGCTGCTTGCGCCGGAACTGGAACGCCGCCTCGACGAAGCGGAAGAACGCATCCATGTCATCGACGGTGACGGCCGGCGCTTCACGAACGTCGAGGAGCACGAGGGCTGAGTCGACGCGAGGCTCGGGGGTGAACGCCGACGCGGGGATCGTGAATCCGAGCCGGGCGTGCGCGAACACCTGGACGGCGACCGTCGCGAGGCTCGCCCCGGTGGCGGCAGTCCAGCGTTCGGCCACCTCCTTTTGCACGACCAGCGCCAGGCGGCGCGGTCGGGGTGGACGATCGAGCAGCCTGCGAATCAGCGCGCCCGTGAGGTTGTAGGGGATGTTGCCGGCGACAAGCTCTCCCCCATTCGGGTAGAAAGCCGCGAGATCGAGCTTGAGAATGTCCGCCTCGACGATCTCGACCTGGCTGCGACCTTCGGTCACCTCGCGCAGCGCGGGGATGAGACGGCGGTCGAGCTCGACGGCGATCACGCGGCGATGCCTCTCGGCCAGGGCGATGGTCAACGTCCCGACGCCGGCCCCCACCTCGACGACCTCGTCATCAGGACCGCCGCCGGCCGCCTCGGCCACGGCATCGCGCACGGCGCCGTCGATCAGGAAGTTCTGGCCCAGGCTGTGCTTGAGGTCGATGCGGTGCCTGCGCAGGAGGCCGGCCAGCTCGTCCGCTTGGGCCGGATCGATCACTTCATCCTGTCGAACAACGCCAGCGCGTTGGCGCACTCGAGCTTGGCCAGGTCCTGGAGGCTGACACCGCGAAGCTCCGCCACGAGCTCTGCCGTGTCGATCAGGTAGGCCGGGCGGTTGGGCACGCCCATCCGCTTGTGGGCGTTGCCATAGGGCGAGTCCGTTTCCAGGAGGAGTCGGTCCGGCGGACATCGTCTGACCACCTCCCTCAGCGCGTGCCGGCTGGGTCGCGTGACGAGTCCGGCGAACCCGAGGTGAAAACCGAGGTCGAGGAATCGCTGCGCCCAATCCCAGTCGAGTGCGAAGTAGTGCATCACCCCGCGCAAGCCCGCGTGTGCGGTGATGATCTCCGCGATCTCGGCCGCCGCGCCGCGATTGTGGATGGAGACCGGCAGGTCGAGCTCGACGGCAAGCGCGCAGAGGTCGTGGAGCCGGTCGACTTGAACCGAAGACGGCGGAGCCCCCGGCTGCTCGAAGTCGAGGCCGACCTCACCGACGGCCACGGCGCGCGGTGATGCGCCGAGCCGGCGCAGCTCGGAGACATCAACGGGCGACGGCTCCGTGGGGTGATGGCCGATCCCGGCCCATACCTCCGGATGCGCCTCGGCCAGCGCGATCGCGGTTCGGCTGGTCTGCGCGTCCACGCCCATCGTCACCATGCGCGTCACGCCGGCGTTCACCGCCGCCTCGACAACCGCCGCCTGGTCGCCCAACACCTCCAGGTGGAGGTGGGTGTCTACGAAGATGCCCGCTCCTCCTCGCCGACGGTGACATCGTCGAGGCGCTTGAAGAGAGGCTGTGGCTGCGGCAGCGGATGGCCGGCCGCGAGCACGGATGGGCGCCAGCGATTCTCGGAGGGATACTCGCCGGTCAGCACCTTGTGAAAGTTCCCGTCCTCGGAGAATTCGCGCACATCAGGCATCGGCGCAATGACGTCTGTGTATCCGAGCATCTGGTGCAGCCGCTGAGATGAGAAGGGTAGGAACGGCGTGAGCATCGTCTTCAGGTTGTCGACGCAGCGGAGCGCGACATACAGGACAGTCCCGGCGCGCTCGCGATCGGTCTTGATCGTGTGCCACGGCTGTTCCGTGCCCAGGTAGACGTTGACTTTTGCAGCCATCGTCATCGCGTACTTCAGCGCCAGCTGAAAGCGAGCCCGGCCCAGGTGGAGAGCTACGTGGTCGAGAGCGGCCTCCACCTCCGTGATGAGGGCCTGGTCCCCATGGGTGATCGGGCCTGGTTCAGGCACCGCGCCAAAGTTGCGATGGGCGTTGACCAGCGTGCGGTGAACCAGGTTGCCCCAGGTGGCGACCAGCTCGTCGTTGTTGCGGCGCACGAATTCCGGCCACGTGAAGTCGGTGTCCTGGTTCTCGGGACCCGCGATCATCAGGTAGTAGCGCAGCGCGTCGGGGTCGAAGCGCTTCAGCACGTCGCTTACGTAGATCACCTCGCCGCGGCTGGTGGAGAGCTTCTTGCCTCCCATGTTCAGGTACTCGCTCGCTACGATTTCGTCCGGAAGCTTCAGGTCTCCCGCTCCCATCAAGATCGCCGGCCAAAGGACGGTGTGGAACGTGATGTTGTCTTTGCCCATCACGTAGTAGTGCCAGGCTTCGGGGTTCTGCCACCAGTCCTTCCAGGCGTCCGGCTCGCCTTTTTGCCTTGACCATTCGATGGACGCCGAGAGGTAACCGATGACCGCGTCAAACCAGACGTAGATCTTCTTGTGCGGGTTGTCCTCCCAGCCCGGAAGCGGCACGGGCACGCCCCAGTCGAGGTCGCGCGTGATCGCCCGCGGCTTGAGGTTGCGCACGAACTCGAGGGAGTACTTGCGCACGTTTGGGCGCCAGTCGTCGTGCTGCTCGATCCAATCCTTCAGCTGCGTGCCGAGGGCGGGGAGGTCGAAGAAGAAGTGCTCGGTTTTCCGAAACTCGACGGCGGCATCGCTGCCGCGCTGGTGTGGGTCGATCAGGTCGGTCGGATCCAGCTGGTTGCCGCAGTTGTCGCATTGGTCGCCGCGAGCGTCGGGGAAGCCGCAGATGGGGCACTTGCCCTCGATGTAGCGGTCGGGAAGCGTGCGGCCGCTCGCCGGATCGAAGGCGCCCAACTGCTCCTTCTTGACGAGGTAGCCCTTCTCGAACAGCTTGAGGAACAGCTCCTGGGTGACCCGGTAGTGGTTGGCGGTCGTCGTACGCGTGAAGATGTCGTACGTCATCCCCAGGCGGCGTAGATCCTCGACGATGAGCTCGCTGTTGCGGTCGACGAATTCGCGCGGCGCAATGCCCTTCTTGTCCGCCTCGTAGGTGATCGGCGTGCCGTGCTCGTCGGTACCGCTGGCCATGAGCACGCGAGACCCCCGTAGCCGCTCGAATCGCGCCAGGACATCGGCGGGCACGGCGAAGCCGGCCACATGGCCGATGTGGCGAGGGCCGTTGGCATAAGGCCACGCCGGCGCGACGAGGACGGTTCTGCGATCAGGCACGATCAGGCACCGGAGATGACAAGCGTAAACTCGCCGCGCGCACGCTCGCCGATCGCCGACAAAACCTCTGTTGCGGTTCCGCGCAAAACCTCCTCGTGAATCTTGGTGAGCTCGCGGGCCAACGTCAGGTGGCGCTCCGGCAGCACCTCGGCGATGACGGCGAGCGATTTGCGGACCCGATAAGGGGAGTCGAATGCGACCGCTGGACGCGGGTCGTCCGCCAGGGTCGTGAGTAGGCGGCGCATCTCCCCGGGTTTGCGCGGCAGATAGCCGAGGAACGTGAAACCGGGACCCCCGTAGCCCGCGATGGACAGCGCCGCTGTGATGGCGCTCGGCCCCGGGATCGGCACCACGGTGTGCCCTGCCGCCCACGCAGCTCGCACCAGGGTCTGCCCCGGGTCTGAGAGGGTCGGTGTGCCCGCGTCGCTCACCAGCGCAACGTCAGCAGTTTCGAGGGCCGCGAGAACGCGAGGCAGGCCCCGTCGCTCGACCGGCGCCCGATAGCTGATCAGAGGCTTTCGGATGCCGTGGCGCGCGAGAAGCCGGGCGGTGATGCGTGTGTCCTCGGCCGCGATCGCACCCACCTCGCTGAGAACCCTGACCGCACGCGCTGTCGTGTCCTCGAGGTTGCCGATCGGTGTTCCCACCACGAAGAGCGTGCTCAAACGCTGCCGAGCCATTCACCGACCTGTTCCGGGATCTCGCCGGCAGGACCGACGAAGCGCGACGCGGGCGGCAGGACGTCGAGGAACGCCTTGCCGTAGTCCTTGCCCAGGATGCGGTTGTCGAGGATCACGACCGCGCCACGGTCCGTCGATCGCCGGATCAAGCGGCCGAAGCCCTGCTTCAACCTCAACGCGGCCTGAGGCAGGGCGAGCTGCGCGAACGCGTCCCGGACCTGCTCCGCCCGGGCCGCGTACACGGGCTCGGTCGGCACCGGGAAGGGGAGCCGGACCATGATCACGCAGCTGAGCCTCTCGCCGGGCACGTCGATGCCCTCCCAGAAGGTCGCGGTGCCCAAGAGCAGGGGCCTTTCCGCCTCCTCGAACGATTTGAGCAGCTGGCGGCGCTGGCCGTCGATTCCCTGCCCGAGGATGAGAACTTCGTCCAGGTCGATCCGATGCTTCAGGGCCGTGTGGATGTCGCGCAGCTGCCGGTGCGATGTGAAGAGCACGAGGGTGCGGCCGCCAACCCTTCGCGCCACCCCTGCGACGATCTCCTCGACCTGCCGGTCGAAGTCCTCGTGGTCGGGCGCGGGCAGGTCCGTCGGCAAGCACACGAGCGCCTGGTGGAGGAAGTCGAAGGGCGATGGGAGGATGAGCTCCTCCACGTCCGGGCCCAGGCCGACGCGCGACCGGAAGTAGTCGAAGTTCCCCCCCACGGCGAGCGTCGCTGAGGTGAAGACGGTCGACCTCCGCTCGCTGTAGACGTGGTCGCGGAGCAGCGTGCCCACGTTGATGGGAGCCGCCCGCAGGACCAGGTTGTCGGTGCGGGCGAACAGCGTGAACCAGTACACCCGATTGGGATCAGGCATCAGGAACGCCTCGCTGATGAGGTCGGCGGCGCCGTGCAGCCGGCCGCGAATGATCTCCAGCTCCCGCACCCCCTGGTCCGGTTCGGCGCCCCCGAGCCAATCACGCGAGTTGTTCACCGCACGCCGGAGGACGCCGTCGAGCGCGCTCAGGGCAGTCGCCGCGTTCTCGCCGGCCAGTCGAACCGCCTGCCAGCCGGGCTCCCCGCGCAGTACAGGGGTCAAGCGCAGAGAGTCATCGCGCCGCTCCGCCTCGTTCAGGCGCGCTCCGACCCACATCACGGCGGGTTCGAACAAGTCGCGGATGCGCTGCACCGCTGACACGGTCAGGGGCATCGCCTCGGCCAGGGCATCGCCGGAGGCGCCAAGGTGCGGCTGGCGGCGCAGGTCGGCAAGCAGGCCGGTGTGGCCGGCCGCCTCGCCGTCGGACGCGGAGCCCCCCCCCAGGCGTTCGAGAAGGGCGAGCAGGCCGGGCCCGTCAAGCTCCTGGCGCAGGCCCTTTGTCGCGGCCTCCTCCAGGTGGTGGGCCTCATCGATCACAAGGTGGTCGTACGACGGCAGCAGCCCTCCTCCGACCTCCGCGTCGGCCAGGAGAAGGGCATGGTTCACCACCACGAGGTCCGCGGCCTCGGCCTCAGCCCGCGCGCGGTGCACGTAGCAGTCCTCCCTGGTGCAGTGGAGTCCGATGCAGTCGAGCGGATCAGAGGCGATCCTCGTCCAGAAGACCTCCTCTCTACCGTGGAGCCTCAGCTCCGATCGATCGCCGCTCTCGGTGGAGTGCAGCCAGACCAGGACCTTGAGCTTGAAGCGGAGCTCGTCGGCATCGTGGCAGACGTCGGCGAGGTAGCGTCGCCAGCGTCGCAGGGACACGTAGTTGGATCGTCCCTTCAAAAAGCACGCGGTGAAATCCCACGGCAACCACTCGCGGAGCCCCGGCAGGTCCTTGCCCATGAGCTGTTCCTGAAGCGTGTGCGTGTTTGTCGACACGACGACACGCTCACCGTGGCGGACCGCCCGCGCGATCGACGGCACGAGGTAGGCCAGGCTCTTCCCGGTACCGGTGCCGGCCTCCACCACCAGCGATCCGCCGCGCGCCTGGATCTGAGCGACCGCAAGCAGCATCTGCAGCTGTGCCTCGCGATGCTCGTATCCGGGCAGCACTCCCGCCAGCGGGCCCTCCGGTCCCAACAGAGCCGCCACCAATCCAGGGTCGTCAGGCGGCTGGGCGTTGGATTTGCCTGCTTGTGTCGAATGGCTACGGGCCGATGAAGGCGGCACGGGCTCTGGATTCGGCGCGGTAAGCGCCTCGGCGAAGAACCGCGCGACCGACCATTCGTAGGGAGCGACCAGCGCCAGCATCGACTCCTTCAGGCCCTCGTCGAATCCTGCGGCCTCATCGCGCAGGCGCAGCAGGAGCTGGCGGGTGGCGTCGGCGTCATCGAGAGCACGATGCGGCCGGGGTTGCGAAAAACCCATCTCGATCGCGAGCAGCGGCAGGCTGTGGCTCGCGGCGGATGGCAACAGGATGCGCGCGAGGTCGAGCGTGTCGAGGATCTCCTGTGATGGATCCCACAGGCCGGCGGCGGTGAGGAAGTCGACGTCGAGGCGCGCGCCGTGCCCGACAGGCTGGCGCCCGCGCAAGAATCCGGCCAGCTCGCGTAGGGCTGACTCGGCGCTCGGCGCACCCCGGAGCTCCTCCTGCCTGATCCCGGTCAGCCGCAGGACGTTTTCGGGAACCTGGCGCCCCGGGTCGACAAGGCGCTCCATCGTTTCGCTTATCCGCTCGGGCGTGAAAGCGACCGCGCCGACCTCGATCACTCGGTCTCGTGCCGGGTCGAGACCGGTCGTCTCGAGGTCGAGAGCTGCATATTCCGGCACCGCCGACTCGATTCTACGTGGGGACGGGGAGAGGGCGGGCCGGCCGCTCGCACTCTTAGCAGAGGCCTAACCGGAGCGCCGGTTGCTATATTTGCCCGCGATGCAGACCGGCGCCATCGAAGCACCCAAGCGAATCGAGGATCTCCACGTCAGGCGGGACCTCGTCGCCAGCCTGATGCTGCGGACGCTCGCCTTTTACGACCAGCTGAGCGGGGCCGCCCTCGAAACCAAGCTGGGTCTGCCTTTCGAAACCCTGCAGCAGATCATCGAAGAGTTCCAGAAGACGCAGCTCATGGACACCTTGGGTTTCTCAAACGATCCGGCGGTCGAGGGCCGCCCAATCCCCGTGCGGATGAACTACACGGTCTCCAGCCAGGGAAGGCAACGCGCCGCGGAGATGTCTGCCGTGCAGACCAGGTACCTCGGCCCTTGCCCGGTGGACTTCGAGGACTACCTCTCGCTGGTCCGCTCCCAGGTCACCGGCAAGGCGAACGTCACCGACTCCGCGCTGAAGAAGGCGCTGGGAACGCTCGAGCTCGAGCAGCACGTCATCGACCAGATCGGTGGCGCCATGGTCTCGCGTGCCTCGCTATTCATCTTCGGCGCCCCCGGCAACGGCAAGAGCACGATCACCGAGCGCATGGCGCTCCTGATGGGCGCGCCGATCGAGATCCCCCACGCGGTCGCCGTCGGTGACGAGATCATCCGCGTGATCGACCCCGTCTACCACAAGACCGCCGAAGGCAATCCGCTGCCCGACCGGCGCCTGGTCAGGGTCGAACGCCCGGTGGTCGTCGCGGGTGGCGAGCTCAAGCTGCAGCAGCTCGACCTCACCTACGACGCTTCGAACCGCTACTACGAGGCGCCGCTGCAGTGGAAGGCCAATGCGGGCGTGTTCGTCATCGACGACTTCGGACGGCAGGAGGTGCCGCCCATGCGCCTTCTCAACCGGTTCATCGTCCCCATGGAGAAGAAGGTCGACTACCTCGACCTCTCGGCGTCCGGGCGAAAGATCGAGCTCCCGTTCCTTTGCCAGGTCGTCTTCTCCACCAACCTGTCCCCCACCGAGCTCGTCGACGAGGCCTTCCTTCGCCGCATGGCCTACAAGATCGGCGTCGGCAATCCGTCGCCGGAGGCGTTTGGCCGGATCCTCAGGTACGAATGCGACCGGCAGGGTGTCAGCTTCGACGAGAAGGCGATCGGTTACCTCCTGAACAACCTCTATGGCAAGAAGTCGTTGCGCGGCTCGCACCCTAGGGCGCTGATCGCGCGACTCGTCGACCTGGCGAACTACCGGCAGGAGCCGCCGCGGCTCACGCCGCAGACGTTGAAGGAGGCTTTCGACGCCTGCTTCAACCCTGCCCTCGGCAGCCTCACCGAGGACGACTGGGCTCGTCCCGCCATCAACTGATGGCGGTATGAGAGGGAACCTAGATGGTTTCCCGTAGGCGGGTCTAGCGACCCGCCTTATGAGGGAAACCCGGATGGTTTCCCTCATTGCGCGTCGGCTTCGCCGAGGCGCTGCTCTTTTCCGGTATATCGATGGGATTTATTGAGGATTGGCCTCTCCCTGCCACGTTGGGAGTCGGGGGAGACAAAGTTATGGCCGGGGGGGCCCCGGCCAACCCTGCGGCGTGAGCGAGGAATATCTGGCCGCTCGCTAGAGAGGGTGCGTTACTCCCGCCAGGCGGGTGCGGAGGGTGGGGAGGTCGCTGAAGGCGCCGCGCTGGTGAGCCGGTAGCAGCTGCGCAATCTCGACCATGATCGCGTCGGCGGCCTCTTGGTGCGAGATCCTGGTGCCGTCCGGACGCTTGGAGGCCACGAGGAAGGGCCGCCCGAAAGCAATGCTGACCGGGACCCGGCGGGGCCAGTGGGCGCCCTTCGGCAGGCACTCGCGAGTGCCGACCAGGCCCACCGGTACCACCGGGCACCCTGCCTTTTGCGCGATGAAACCAGCACCCGGCTCGGGCGTGGAGAGAACGCCCGCCTCCACCCTCGTCCCCTCCGGGTAGATGATCAGCACGCCGCCCGCCTTGAGCAGGTCGAACGATCGCCTCAGCGCGTACCGGTCGGCCGAGTGCCTCACCACGGGGAACGCGTGGTACTGGCGGAAGAAGAACTCGGTGAGTCCGCCCTTGAAGTACTCCGACTTCGCCATGTTCCAGGTGTCGCCTCTCGGGGTGAAGGCCGGCACCATCGGCGGGTCCAGGGTCCCCGAATGGCTGGGACAGATGATCACGGGGCCGCTTCTGGGCACGTTCTCGGCTCCCGCAACGTGGAAGAGCCCGACCAGGTATCCGCGAGTCATGATGCGCATCAACAAGCGCAGCACGGGGTAGATCATTGCTTACCTCCCCGCGGCCGCACGCGCCGAAGAATGAGAGCGACCACCTGGTCGACGTCGAGCCGATCGGTCTCGATGATCACCGCGTCAGACGCAGGACGCAACGGCGCGACCGTGCGCTCGGAGTCCACCCGGTCGCGGTCCTCCACCTCCTTCCGCATCGCCGCCTCGTCCACGCGCTCGCCACGCCTCGCGTACTGGGCCGCCCGCCGGCGCACCTTCTCGTCGAGACTGGCGGTGAGGAAGAACTTGTACTCGGCGTCGGTGAAGACGACCGTGCCGATGTCCCGTCCGGCCATCACGACGCCCGTGGGCCCGGCCATGAGTCTCTGCTGTTTGACGAGGGCGTCTCGAACGCCGCGAATCGCAGACACGCGCGGCAGGGCATCAGCCTGGTCGGCGTCATAGATGGAACCGGTGAGCTCGACTCCGTCAGCCCATATCCGGTCTCCCTCCACCTTGAGGTCGACCGACCGCGCCAGCTCGGTCATCGCCTCGGAATCGTCAGGATCGATGCCACGCTCCGATGCAAGCCTGGTCACCGCTCGATACATGAGACCGCTGTCGACGAATGGAAGTCCGTGCGCCTCGGCCACGCGCCGTCCAACCGCAGATTTGCCGGAGGCGGCCCCGCCGTCGATGCCGATGATCACGTGGGCACGATGCCGACGGCGCGCCGCAGCGCTGCCACCTCTGCCTCGCCCAGGACACGCCAGCCACCGACCTTGAGACGGCCCAGCTTCAAGGGACCGAACCCGGTGCGCTGAAGAGATTGCAGCTTCCGGCCGATCGCATGCACCATGCGCCGCACCTGGCGGTGACGCCCCTCTCGAATCACGATCCGGAGCTCTGCCAGCGCCGAGTCGCGGCTGCCCGGGGTGACCGCGATGACTTCGACCTCGGCCGGAGCGGTCATACCCTCCTCGAGCTTCACGCCGGTGCGCAGCGCGTCGAGGTCCGCCGCGCTCGGGTTGCCGATGACGATCGCGATGTACTCCTTGGCCACCTTGTAACGAGGGTGCGTGAGGCGGAACGCGAGCTCGCCGTCATCTGTGAGGAGGAGCATGCCGGACGTATCGGCATCAAGCCTTCCCACCGGGAAGAGTCGATGCCCCGCATGTCCCTCCTCCCCGACCACGTCGAGGACGGTCGTGCGATCCGATTCGTCCTTTGCAGTGGTGATCACTCCGAGGGGCTTGTTGAGGACGACGTAGCGATGCTTGGTCACCGGCCTCACCACTCGGCCGTCGACCGTGACCTGGTCCTTGTCCGGGTCGATAAGGAGACCCGACGGTGGCGGGCGCTCGCCGTTCACACGAACGGCGCCCGAAGAGATCAGCTCGTCGGCAGCCCGCCGGCTGGCGACGCCCGCCCTCGCGAGAAACCGGTTCAGCCGCTCTCGGGAAGGGAACTCTTCGGAGATGCCCCCACCTCCATCTGGTCGAACCGCGGTGTGGGCAGGTGGTCGAGCGATTCCAGGCCCATCACCTGGAGGAACCTCATCGTGGTGCCGTAAAGCTTCGGCTGTCCTGGCCCGCTGCCGCGCCCGACCTCGGCGATCAGGTCGCGGAGCTCCAGGTTGGTCAGCACGCTCTCACAGTTCACCCCGCGAACGTCCTCGATGCGCGAGCGGGGAACCGGCTGCTGGTACGCAACGATCGCGAGCGTTTCATAAGCCGCGGCCGACAGCTTCCCTGAAACCTCAGGGCGCAGGGCTCGACGAACGGCGGCCGCAAAAGCCGGGCGGGTCGCGAGGTTGAGCTCGTCATGGTGACGTATCAGCATCACGCCCCGCCCTTGAAGCACCTCTTTCAGCTCGTCGAGGGCATGTTCGACAGCGGTGCGATCGTCGCCGACCGCCTG
>JBGPOC010000038.1:0-11560 GCA_041487825.1 Candidatus Dormibacteraceae bacterium
AACCACGCACCCAAGAGGGCGGAAAGGATTGGAAGAAGTTTTGCGGGTCGTACTTCCGCTTGGCGGCCACCAGGCGCTCGTACTTTTCCGCGCCATAAGCCGCGCGCACGCGATCCTGACCCTCGTCCATCAGGAAGTTGACGTAAACCGCGCCTGCGCTGAACGGCTGCATCGCCTCGAACAGGCTGCGGGTCCAGGCGAGATGCGGCTCGGACGGCTCCCCGACACGCCAGCGGGTGTTGATGTTGAGGATGAGCGGGAGATTTCGATGACTCATCGCCGAGTCATCCGGCAAGCGCGCTGAGGCGCCACCGAGGTAGGCGAACTTGAAGTCGCTCAACGGTGAGCTGATCGTCTCGAGGTGCTCGACAAGAACATCGATGGCCCCGTCAGGCAGTCCGGTGAGGTAGTCCGACTTCCAGTAGTTCTCGAATCCCGGCAGCCAGCTCGCGTCGGTGATCGCCTGGACGGCGGTGTACGGTCGCCGGGTGACCAGGTCGGCCAGGGGTTTCGCGAACGACCGCAGCAGCGCGACGTCGCGCTCCGCGCGCACCGGGTCACCGCTGTGGACGAGCAGGTTGGCGATGACCGGCCGGCCGTGAAACTCCGCCGGCACGAAGGGAGCCGCTGGAGCCTTGCGGAGCACGGTGAAGACCGTCAGGTCCTCTGATGCCGAGGGCAGGAAATCACGCAGGAATCTGATTAGCTCAGGGGCACGCTCCGCCGGATGGAAGATCAGGCCGCCGAGCACCTCCGGGCCTGCTTCGTGCAGCTCGAAGTCGAAGGAAGTGACCACTCCGAAGTTTCCCCCGCCACCACGGATGGCCCAGAAGAGGTCGTCGTTCTCGCCGGCCGACGCGCGCACGTATCGTCCGTCCGCCAGCACGACGTCGGCGCCGATCAGGTTGTCCGAGGCGAAGCCGAACCGCCGCGTGAGGTGTCCAAACCCACCTCCCAGCGTGAAGCCGGCGACGCCGGTGGTGGAGACGATGCCCCCCGGGATGGCGAGGCCGAAAGCCTGGGTCTCGTGGTCGACGTCGCCCCACACGCAGCCCGGGTCGACCTGCGCGGCTCGGCGTGAAGGGTCGACGCGGACGCTCCTGAGCATTGACAGGTCGATCACGATCCCGCCGTCGCAGGTGGCGTTGCCGGCGATGTTGTGTCCGCCGCCACGCACGGCGACCGGCAGATCGTGGCGCTTGGCGAACTCGATCGCGACGATGACGTCGGCCGGGCCCGTGCAGCGGGCAACGACCGCGGGGCGCCGTCGAATCGAGGCGTTCCAAACCGCCGCCGCGGCGTCGTAACCGTCATCGCCCGCACAGATCAATGGGCCTCGAAAGCGGCCACGAATCTCGTCGACGGGAACTTCTGCTGTGATCGCCATCGTCAACTCCTTTATCGGTCAGATCTGCGGCTGCGGCCAGGACGGGACCAGCTGCGAAAGTCCCGCCGACAGAAGGGTGAGCTTGTTCGTGAGGAGCAAGAGTCCCATCACGAGGAGAACCGCCGCCGACGCGAGGTCGATGGCGCGGCGGTGGCTGTTGACGAGGCGCACGAGCGGACGAGCGCTCTCGAGGGCAAACGCCAGCACGATGAACGGGAGACCCAGCCCCAGGCAGTAGGCGATCATCAGGACCAGGCCCTGTGTCGTGGTGCCGACCGAAACGGCGGAGCTGAGGACCGCGCTCAGCGTGACCCCGATGCAGGGTGTCCATCCGCTGGCGAACCCCATCCCCAGCACGAATCCCCCCACGACACCGCCGCGCGACGGTGCCTGGTTGACCAGTCGGTACTCACTCGACAGGAACGGAAGGCGAATCAGGCCTGCAACGTGAAGGGCCATCGCGATCACGAACACGCCCGCGACCACCGGCACGTACGCCCGTATCGGTTGCACCGCGAGGGAGAAGACATAAAAGAAGAGGATGAAGACCAACGACAGCCCGGTGACGAAGCCCAGTCCGGCCGTGACGACGGGCCATGAGGGCGAGGCCATGCGGGCAGAAGCAACGTCCGGACCGATCGCAACCGCGGGCTGGCCGGCACGCGCCCCGAGGTAGGCCAGGTATGCCGGCACCAGGGGCAGCACACACGGCGATACGAACGAAACCAGCCCGGCCAGCATGGCGAGCGCCGGGCTGATGCCGTCGAGTGTTGGCATGCCTATCGACGCGGCAGCGGGGTCGCCTGCCGGGCCAGCTCCTGGATGGCGTCCACCACCCGCGGCCACACCCGCTCAGGCAGGTCATGGCCCATTCCCTCGAACTCGATGAGGCGCGCTCCCGGTACGGCCGCGGCGACCCTTCGGCCGTTGTCGACCGGCACCAGCACGTCGTCCGTCCCGTGGATCACGAGCGTCGGGACCTTGACGTCGTTCAGCCTTTCGAGGCGACCACTGGCGGCGAGGATCGCCACCAGCTGGCGCCCGGCGCCGACCGGATAGTACGAGCGGTCGTAGGCACGCTCGGCCCGAGCGGTCTCGGAGTCCAGATCGAAAGGATCACCCGGCCCGGTGAGCACCCTGCGAACCCAGACGCCATGTTGGATCCTGGCTTCGCGCGTGGGCGGTGGAAGCGCCATCAGCACCTCGGCACCCTCCGGCTGGGGAGGCACGCCGTCAAGACCCCCTGGACCAGACATGATCGAGGTCAGCGAGAGGACACGATCCGGGTGATTGATCGCAACGAGCTGCGCGATGAACCCGCCCATCGAGGCGCCGACAAGATGCGCGGCCCCGATTCCGAGTCCATCGAGAACGCCGACGGCGTCGGCGGCCAAATCGTCAAGGCGGTAGGCGGGACTCGGGTTGCCGCTCAATGCCGCCATGAGGTCCGGTTCGCCGGCCGACTCGATCTTGGTCGAGAGGCCGGAATCGCGGTTGTCATACCGGATCACATGGAAGCCGCGGCCGGCCAACCGGCTGCAGAACTTCTCGTCCCAGCTGATCATCTGAGCGCCGAGGCCCATGATCAGCAGCAGGGGCGCGCCACCCGGCTCCCCGAACGTTTCGTACTCGATCTCGATCCCGTTGGCTTCCACGCGCGGCATGGCGCCAATCGTAGCGCTGCCACCGAGCCGGTACCCTTACCGGCGGTGAGCGGAGCGCTGCCGAACCGAGCCGAGGTGGACGGGCGGTTCACGTGGCATGCCGAGAGCGTCTTTCCGGACGCCGCCGGATGGGAGGGCGCGGTCGAGACGATCCTGGCGAAGCTGCCGGACCTGGCCGAGTTCAGAGGCCATCTTGGTGACTCGCCGGAGATGCTCGCGGACTGGTTCGACGCAGCCGAGAACGCGCAGCGATTGATGGGCAAGGTCACCGTTTACACCACCATGTCCTACTCGGTCGACTCGGCCGACCAGGCCGCTGCGGCGCGCGCCGATCGCGCTCGAACCACCAACGCGCAGCTCGGGGCGGCGATGTCCTTCGCGATCCCGGAGATGATCTCGATCGGGTTCCCCAAGCTGCGCGAATGGGTGGGGACGTCGCCCCGCCTTGCGCACCTCGGCCACTTCGTGGACCGGCTGGAGAAGATGCAGAGCCACGTGCGCAGCCCGGAGGTGGAAGAGGTGCTGACCCAGGCGTCGGACCCGCTCGCCTCCGCGCTATCAGTCCACGCGGTGCTCGCCAACACCGACCTGCCTTTCCCCCCCGCTTCAGGGGCCGCGGGTGAGCAGGAGGTGGCGCAGGGCACGATCGCGGCGCTCCTGACCAGCCCCGACCGCGGGCTCCGGCGTACCGCGTTCGAGAGCTATGCCGATGCTCACCTGGGAATGCAGCACGCCATGGCGGCCAACCTGGCGGCCGGCGTCAAGCGCGACGTCTTCTACGCGCGCGCCCGCGGCTATGCGTCCTCGCTCGAGGCGGCGCTGAAGCCAAATCACATCCCGGCTGCGGTGTTTCACAATGTCATCCGCGCCTTTCGCGAGAACGTCGGCACCTGGCACCGCTACTGGCGGGTGCGCCGCAAAGCACTCGGGCTGACCGTCCTCAAGCCGTACGACACGCGGGCCCAGCTTGGGTCATCGACGTTGAACGTCCCCTACGAGCAGGCGGTGGAATGGGTGGCGGAGGGCGTGGCGCCACTCGGGGACGAGTACGTGCGGATCCTTCGCAAGGGAGCACTCGAAGATCGATGGGTCGACGTCTACCCCAACAAGGGCAAGCGTATGGGCGCCTATTCGACCGGTGTGCCGGGAACGTTCCCCTTCATCTTCATGAGCTACAACGACGACATCTACTCGATGAGCACGCTGGCCCACGAGCTCGGGCATTCCATGCACTCATACTTCACGCGCCAGACACAGCCGTTCGTCTATTCGAGCTACGGGCTGTTCCAGGCCGAGGTCGCATCCAACATGCACCAGGCGCTCACACGGCGCCGCCTGCTCGCCACCAACAAGGATCCTGAGTTTCAGATCGCAGTGATCGAAGAGGCGATGGCCAATTTCTACCGGTACTTCTTCATCATGCCTTCGCTGGCACGCTTCGAGCTCGAGATACACGAGCGCGTGGAGGCGGGCGACGCGTTGACCGCCGACTATCTCAACGGGCTGATGGCCGACCTCATGTGCGAGGTGTACGGTGACGAGGTCGATGTGAGTGGGCGGGATCGGGATCGGGTCGGCTCGACCTGGGCACAGTTTCACACTCACCTGTACAGCAACTTCTACGTCTACCAGTACGCGACAGGGATCGCGGGCGCCGATCACCTCGTTCAGCGCGTCGCGGCCGGCGAGCCGAAGGCGGTACACGACTACCTGGCTTTCCTGAAGAGCGGGGGCTCGATGTATCCGCTCGACGGCCTCAAGCTCGCCGGCGTCGACATGTCATCGCCCGAGCCCGTTGCGTCCGCGTTCGAAAACCTTGCCGCGATGGTGGGGCGCCTGGAAGAGCTGGTCGCCGCCAGGGACTGACCGGGCGAAGGCGATTCGTCGGGCGCAGTGCGCCCTCGGCTCACGCCGGCGGATCGAAGGTCAGCCGGTAGAAGTTGGTGTCGCGGCGCTCGAACCCGAGCCGCGGGTACAGGCGATTGGCCGCCTCCCGGTGGCTCGCCGACTGCAGCTCGACCATATCGGCGCCGCCGCGACGCGCGACCTCGACGCACGAACGCACTAGCGCCTCCCCCACTCCTCGGCCTCGGGCGTGCTCATCCACGACCACGTCTTCGACCAGCGCCTTGGCCCAGGCGGGCGTCGTGTACAGGAACACCGTCGCGGTCCCGATGATCGACCGCTCGTCCCGCGCGATAAGGACCGTCACCGAGTCGTCCCCGATCAACGCGCGCAGCCGCTCGGTGGTCGGCGCATGGATTCTCGGGTTGAGCTGCGGCAGCAGCGCCGCGAGCGCCTCCTCGAGCTCCCGCGTTACCTCGGTCGCCACCTCGATGCGATATGCCACCGCCGAGAAGGCTAACCCCCGATGATGGCGCGGTGGCGGAGCCCGACCTCGAGGCGATAAAGCTCCGGCTCCAGGCAGCCGTCGATCGCGACCAGGAGCCCCTGGAGCTGTCGGCCTTCCACGTCCGCGACGAGCCGATCCGATTCTCGGAAGCCATCGTCCGCGAGTTCGAGCCGTTCGAGGTCGGGGGCCCGTGGGGCCCGCCCTGGAGCACCACGTGGTTCCACGTCCGCGGCCGGGCACCTGACCGGTGGGCCGGGCAGCCGGTGGTGGCTCTTTTCGACCTGGGCTTCGACGGGCCGGCCGGCTTCACGTGCGAGGCGCTGGCCTGGAAGCCCAATGGCCGGCCGTGGCGCGGCGTCGACCCCAACCACCGGTGGCTGCCGATAGAAGAGGGAGGCGACGTCGACTTCTACCTCGAAGCCGCCGCCAACCCACGGGCGGTGGTCTCCGGGCCGGACGACGCGCAGTCGATGCTCGCCCTGCGCAGCTCGCCATCGCCCGCCTTCACGCTGCGGCAGGCTGAGCTGAGGCTTCGCGACCCGGAGATGCGCCGAATCGCGCTCGACTTCAAAACCCTTCTCGAGCTGGCCCTGGCGCTGCCCGAAGGTGCGCTGCGCTCGCGGCTCATCGGCGCCCTGGATCGCTTCGCCCAGGACAACGATCCGGGCCACCTGGAAGCTGCGCTCGCGCAGCCGAGCACCTCCACCCATCGGGTGAGCGCCATCGGGCATGCCCACATCGACACCGCATGGCTGTGGCCACTGCGAGAGGCACGGCGAAAATGCTCGCGAAGCTTCTCGACCGCGCTCGCGATGATTGACGAATTCCCCGATTACCGGTTCGCGTGCTCGCAGCCTGCGCAGTACGCATGGATGAAGGACTCGTATCCCGAGATCTTCGAGCGCATCCGCGAGCAGGTCGCGGCCGGACGCTGGGAGCCGGTCGGCTCGATGTGGGTCGAGGCCGACTGCAACCTGCCGTCGGGCGAGGCCCTCGCCCGCCAGCTACTGCACGGCAAGCGGTTCTTCATGAAGGAGCTCGGATACGAGACGAGGGACGTGTGGCTCCCCGACGTCTTCGGCTACCCCGCCTCGCTGCCGCAGCTAATCGCGGAGGCGGGCTGCGACTACTTCCTGACCCAGAAGCTCTCGTGGAACGAGCTCAACAAGCCGGCGCACCACACCTTCATGTGGGAAGGGATCGACGGCACGCGGATCTTCACGCACTTCCCGCCGGCCGACACGTACAACGGCGACTTCAGCCCGGGACAGATAGTTCATAGCGCGGCCAACTTCAAGGACGCAGCCAGCTCATCGCATTCGCTGTACCTGTTCGGCTGGGGTGACGGCGGTGGCGGACCCGAGCCCGACATGATCGAGTCAGCACGCCGGCTCCGCAACGTGGAGGGAGCCCCTCGCGTCGAGCTGGCGCGGGCGATCGACTTCTTCGACAGGGCCTCCTCCGAAGCGCGCGACCTCACGACCTGGGTCGGCGAGCTCTATTTCGAGCTGCACCGCGGCACGTACACGACGCAGTCTCGAACCAAGCGCCTAAACCGGCGCGCGGAGCAGGCCCTGCGCGAGGCGGAGATGTGGTCGGTGGCCGCGGGAGAGGGTTACCCCGCGGCGCAGCTCGAATCGGCGTGGAAGCAGCTACTCGTCAACCAGTTCCACGACATCCTCCCCGGATCGAGCATCGACTGGGTGTACGAGGAGGCGGAGCGGGATCTCGCGGGCGTGATCGAGGTGGCGGGCGGGATCACAGCTGCCGCCCAGTCGACACTGGCCGCGAGCGGCGAGGACGCGGTGGTCTTCAACGTCAACTCGCACGAGCGGCGCGAGGTGGTCGAAGCCGGCGCCGGCTTGGTGGTGGCGACCGCCCCGCCCTGCGGATGGGCGGCCGTCGACCCCAACGACGCCGGCGCCGACACGGTCACCGTCTCCGGCCGCGTCATTGAGAACAGGTTGCTCCGCGTGACCTGGGATGAGAGCGGGCTGCTCACGTCGATCTGGGACAAGGAGGCGAAGCGCGAGGTCCTGGGCGCGGGCGCTCGGGGAAACCTCCTTCAGCTTCATGACGACAATCCCAGGCGCTGGGACGCCTGGGACATTGACATCGAATACCTCCAGAGCGCGGTCGACATCGTCGAGATCACGGCGGAGGAGGTCGAGCTCTCAGGCCCGTTACGGGTCGCGATCCGTTTCACGCGCGAGTTCGGCCGGTCGAATGTCCGTCAGCGCATGGTGCTCGATGCGGGATCCAGGGTGCTGAGGTTCGAGACCGATGTGGACTGGCAGGAGGAGCACAAGTTCCTGAAGGTGGCCTTCCCGGTGGCGGTGCGATCGGCGCACGCGACCTACGAGATCCAGTTCGGCCACATCGAGCGTCCGACTCACGCCAACACGAGCTGGGACATCGCGCGGTTCGAGGTGCCTGCCCATCGCTGGGCCGACCTCGGGGAGGCGGGATACGGCGTCGCCCTCCTCAACGACTGCAAGTACGGCTATGACATCCGGGGCTCGGTCATGCGGCTGTCGCTGCTGCGCGCGCCGACGCGGCCCGATCCCGCGGCCGATCGAGGGCGCCACCGCTTCACCTACGCCCTCATGCCGCATCCAGGCGACTTTCGCGCCGCGGGCGTCATCGCGGCGGCGGAGGACCTGAACGCCCCGCTGCGCGTGGTGACCGGCCGCCACGGGGTCGCCCACCGATCGCTGATCCAGGTCGACGCTCCCCAGGTCGTGGTCGAGGCGGTCAAGCGGGCGGAGGACTCGGACGCGACGGTCGTGCGCCTTTACGAAGCTTGGGGAGGCCGCTGTCGCGCTCGGGTGCGCACCACCCTGCCGGCGCGCAGGGCATTCCTGTGCGACCTCCTGGAGCGGAACCGAGAGGAGGTCGAGGTGCGTGAAGGCGAGATCGAGCTCGCCTTCACGCCCTTCAAGATCCGGACGCTGAAGCTCGAGGCCTAGGTCTCCCGCCGCCAGGTCGCCGCCCGGATGAAGAACGCGATCCCGAGTCCGATCAGGACCAACGGCCAGCCGAACCGGCTGATATCGATTGGAATGACTTCAGCCGCGAGAAACATGATGCCGGCCAGCACGAGCACGACGCCAAGAAAGACACCGTTGCCGTGCCTCGATCGACGGTCCACGTGGTTTTCCATGACAACCTCCTGTGCCCCCAAACGTACCCGCGACGGCGCTGCGCAGACAGGAGCGACCGGCCCTTCCAGATGGGGCCCATGGGCCCGCCCGGGTCAGAGCGCGCGCAGGAGCGCGGCGGTCGCTGCCGCCGCCGCGACGACCACGAGAAACGGAGCCCGCAGGACGACCGCGATGGCGGCCACCGCCATTGCCGCCGCGCGCACGTCGAGGACCAGATGCTGCCTCGTCGAGAACGTCTGTGTCGTCACCAGCGCGGCCAGGAGCGCGACCGGGATGAGTGGGACCGTCCGCTGGATGCGTGCGTCCTCGAGCCAGCGCGGCGGCAGCGACAGCCCGGCCAGCTTCAGGCCGTAGCACGCGGCGGCCGCCACCAGGATGCCGGCCCAGGTCATGCGGGCCGCCTCCAGAAACCCAGCGCGGCGATGAGCACTGCAACGATGAGGAGCGGGATTCCCGCCGGCACGAACGGCAGGCAGGCCAGGGCGACGACCCCGGACGCGAGAGCGATCGCGAGCGGTTCGCGGGCGCGCAGCCGGGGCGCGAGCAGGGCGAGGAAAGCGGCCGGAGGAGCCGCATCCAGGCCCAGGACCTTGGGATCGGGCAGCGCGTGAGTGGCGACGGCCCCGATCAGGGTGCCCAGATTCCACAGCGCGAAGAGCGCAATGCCCGTGACCCAGAAGGCGAGCCTGGCCTCGCGCTCCGAGTTCCGGGCGATTGCCATAGCGGTGGTCTCGTCGATTACAAAATGCGCGCCGACCACCCTGCGCAGGCCGCGGACGTTGAGGAGCGTCGAGAGGCGCACGCCGTAGAGCGCGTTTCGCGAACCCAGGAGCGCGGCGGTCGCGACGCCGGCCCAAACGCTGCCGCCAGATCCGATCACGCCGACCAGCGCGAACTGCGACGCTCCCGTGAACATCAGGGCTGAGAGGGCGACCGTCTGGAGGAGAGACAGCCCCGAGGTTGCGGCGATCGCCCCGAACGAGAGCGCATATGCCCCGGTGGCGACGGCGATGCCGAGGGCGTCTCGGATCACCGCCCGGCGCGCCTGGTCCCAGACGGGAGTTGGGTCTATTCGGGTGTCACATATGCGGCGCTGAGGCCGCCGTCGACGAGGAACGTGGCCCCGTTGACGTAGCTCGACTCGTCGCTCGCGAGGAACAGGGCTGCGTTCGCGATCTCCCTGGCCTTGGCCAGGCGCCCCATCGGAAGGTGCACGCGGCGCCGCTCGTACGCACCGGGTGTCTCCGAGAAGAGGCGCATGAGCAGCGGCGTCTCGACCGGCCCCGGGCAGAGAGCGTTGACCCGGATCCCCTGCCTCGCGAACTGGACCGCCAGCTCGCGGCTCATCGAGAGGACCGCTCCCTTCGAAGCCGTATACGCGATCTGCGACGTGGCGGCGCCGAGCAGCGCAACGAATGACGCCACGTTGATCACCGAGCCGCCGCCGGCCTTGAGCAGGTGCGGGATGCCGTACTTGCAGCAGAGAAAGACACCCTTCGCGTTGACGGCCTGGACCCTGTCCCACGCGTCGGGCTCGGTGATGAGAATGGAATCGTCGTCGGCCGGCATGATGCCCGCGTTGTTGTAAAGGATGTCGATTCGCCCGTAGCGCTTCTCGGTCTCGGCGTACATCGCCTGCACGCTCTTCGAGTCGCTGACATCAGCCTTGAAGAAGAACGCCTCCCGGCATTCCTTCGCCGCCTTCTCGCCCGCCTCGGCGCCCACGTCGGCGATGCACACGCGAGCACCTTCGTTGGAGAAGAGGATTGCGGCCTCGCGACCGATTCCGCCTGCGGCGCCCGTGATCACCGCGACCTTGCCTTCAAGCCTTCCCATGCCTTACCTCTCAGTCGAAATCGACATGCATTGACTTCACCCGCGCTCGAACAGTCTCTCGCGTTCGTAACCCGTGACCACCTTGTCGAACTGCGCCTGCTCGGTGCGTGCGTAGTTGAGGTAGTGGTCGACCACATCGTCGCCGAAAGCGTGCCGCGCCACCTTTCCGTTCTCGAGGGCGGCGATTGCATCACGCAGCGCATGTGGAAATCGCTGTACATCTGATTCGTAAGCGTTGCCCGTGAACGCTGGCCCGAGCTCCAGCTTCTGGTCGATACCGTGCAACCCGGCCGCAATCAGGGCTGCGATCGCCAGGTACGGGTTGACATCTGCCCCGGGGATGCGCGATTCGGTGCGCAGGTGTTGGCCGTGTCCAACGATCCTGAAGCCGCACGTCCGGTTGTCGTGACCCCAGGCCAGCGTGGTCGGCGCCCATGATGCGGCCGCGTATCGCTTGTAAGAGTTGATGTTGGGCGCCAGGAAGATCGCCATCTCGGCCGCCGCTGCGATGTGGCCCGCCAGGTATCGCCGGAACGTTTCGGATTCGCCGTCGAAGGTATTGCGGCCGTCCTTCCAGAGGCTGGAATGTACGTGGCAGGAGCTGCCGATCCAGCGATGGTCGGGCTTGGCCATGAACGTCACAGAGCAGCCATTCTGGTTGGCCATCTCCTTGATGCCGTTCTTGTAGATGACGTGGTTGTCGGCCATCGTCAGCGCGTCCGCGAAATGGAAGTTGATCTCCTGCTGGCCAGGCCACGCCTCACCCTTCGAGCTCTCCACCCGGATGCCGGCTGCCTTCATGCCGAGGCGCACCGCTCGGATGAACGGCTCGTCGTAGCTGGTGGCGAGCACGTGGTAGTCGAGGATGTAGGGGACGGACGGAGTGAGGTCGGTGTAGTGCTTCGCGTGGGCTTCCGCAAATGTCTCTTTGAGCAGGTAGAACTCGAGCTCCGTGCCGAACATGGGCTCGAATCCCATGGCCCTTGCGCGTTCGATCTGCGCCTTGAGCACCTGGCGCGGCGAGGGCTTCACCGGAGACCGGTCGCCCCAGGTGACGTCGCTCAGCACCAGCGCGGTCCCCTCCAACCATGGGATGCGGCGCAGCGTGGCGAAGTCGGCCACCAGCTCGAAGTCGCCGTAACCACTCTCCCAGTTC